>JBGTCS010000163.1:0-5033 GCA_041748715.1 Pyrinomonadaceae bacterium
AGTGGAAAACGCTTTGCTGTTCTACGATAATAAGCAGTATCGTTTGATCGCATGGGTGATAATGCCTAATCATCTTCATATTTTGTTTACTCCGTTCGAAGGTGTTTCACTTTCCGAGATCATGAAGAATCTCAAAGGATATACGGCAAGGATGATTAATAAACATCGGCATCAAACAGGTCACATTTGGCAGCCGGACTACTTTGATCGTTACATGCGCAACGAAGAGCATCTATTGAAAACGATAAGATATATTGAAAATAATCCGGTCAAAGCAGGGCTGGTCCAATCGCCGGAACACTGGCGATTCAGCAGTGCCCGGCGGCGGAACGCTGACATCCTTGTCCGCAGGTCCGATTAAGAAAGTCACGCGGACAAGGATGTCCGCGTTCCCTTACATATGAAAATACTCATCACAGGTGCGAGCGGGCTCATCGGGCAGGCGCTCCAAAAATCATTTGCGGAAAAGGGTTACGAGCTGCTTTTAGCATCGCGCAAAGAGCCTGAGGACGCTTTGCACGTTGGGTGGAGCATCGAGGATGGGTTTGCGGAGCCGGAAAGACTCGAAGGCATCGACGTCGCCGTCCATCTTGCCGGAGAGAGTGTCAGCGGGCTTCGATGGACTGATGAAAAGAAAAAAGCGATCCGCGACAGCCGCGTCCTCGGAACCCGGAGTGTCGTCAACGCGATCTCAAAACTCAAGCAGCGACCCAAAACCTTTATTGCGGCGTCGGCAATAGGATTCTATGGCGAACGCGGCGAAGAAGAAGTGACCGAGTCGGATGCCGCGGGCGACAATTTTTTAGCTGATGTTTCAAAAGAATGGGAATCCGAATCGCGGCGTGCCGAGGATGCCGGAGTTCGAACCGTCCTGCTTCGCACTGGCATCGTCCTATCCAAAGACGGCGGTGCTTTAGCTACGATGCTGACGCCGTTCAAACTTGGCGTCGGTGGCGTCGTCGGCAGCGGCAAACAATGGATGAGCTGGATATCGCTCGACGACGAGATCGCGATCATAAACTACGCCATCGAAAATGAAAATATTCGCGGTGCCATCAACGCTGTCTCGCCTAACCCGGTCACAAACCACGATTTCACCAAAACTCTCGGCGATGTTCTTTACCGGCCGACATTTCTGCCGCTGCCGGAATTTGCGGTGAGCATGGTTTTTGGCGAAATGGGCGATGCACTGCTATTGGCAAGCACAAAGGTAATACCCAAACGACTTCTTGATGCGGGGTTCGAATTCAAGTTCCCCGATCTGAAACCGGCACTCGAGCACGCGGTCAAATAACCGGTTTTGTTATTTTAAGCAGCAAAGGCCGGCTCGGGCTTGCGTCGGCGACAAATGGAGCGATCTGTAGATTTAGCAAATACTCGCCGTCCGCGACATCATTCGGCACATAGATCAATTCGGTGATCGTGCTGTTTAGACGCGTAGTCGGACCGGTTTCAAAACTTCCCTCTTCGACGTTCCAAAAAATTCGGTGATTGACCAGTTTACCGTCGTCAAATATACGATCGATCGACGGCGTATCGACAAGCAAATGCTTGACTCCTAATTCAATAAGGTACCGCATCGCATCGGCCGAAAAATAGGGCGGAATTTCAGGCGAAGGCGAGTTTGGATCTCCGTACCGACGTTCCAA
Organism: Pyrinomonadaceae bacterium; assembly: GCA_041748715.1. GTDB lineage: Bacteria > Acidobacteriota > Blastocatellia > Pyrinomonadales > Pyrinomonadaceae > OLB17. Next base: position 1,650 of record JBGTCS010000163.1, read on the forward strand.
TTTTGAATGGTCATTTGGCAGCGTGCGGATTATGAGAGCTTCCGACTTCAGATTTGAACCCAATTGGTCTACCGCCGTTTTGACAGCGTTTCTTGTGATCACGCGATCGGTGGTCTCGGATCTCGCTTCTTGGTCCAACGGACTCGGCTCCACCGAGATTAAAATAGCAGGGATCAGCACGTCCCGCAGACAATCGCGAACCGAGATCCGCTCGTGAGTAATATGCCCGACGCATTCGGTATGAGTGCCGTTGCAATGCGGAATAAAGGTGTATTGTTCAAAATTGACGCTCCCGCCGCGACGCGTATCGCCGACTATCTCACCTGCCTTGCACGGTTCAGACCGCGCGGACTCCACACCGTAAGCATTAGGCTGCAAACCGTTAAATTGCAGCGGAATTGATATATCAATCGGGTGATCCAGATCGGCTCGGAATTCGGTGCCGTTAATTACAAAGTTATTCATCGTGAAATTTCTCTATCTGCCGCCAGATGATCCGCTCGGTGAAGTCCACATCAAACCCGTGTTTATATCTTTTGTATGGAACAAGGCGTTTACAATCAATTTGCATCGTAGCACAAGCCTCGTGATTGAAGCCTTTCGAGCGGCAATCTGGTTGGCCGGAAAAAATTCTCCAGTTCTATCCTCGAAATGCCGCCAGCGTTTGTCGAAACATCGGATTGACGCATATAATTATTGAGATCCCCAAAAGTCCAAACTAGTGAATTTCAAAACGGATATAACGAGTCCGTAAATGTTTAAAGAATTGACACAAACTGAAACTATGCCTGCCAAAAAACTATTTTCATGTCTCGTCCTTGTCTTCACGTTTGCTATTGCCGCCACTGCTCAGACGGTGCCCTCACCCAAGGAGCATTTCGGGTTTACTATCGGCGACAATTATCAATTGACGACATTTACACAAACCGAGGCCTACGTTAAAAAGCTCGCTGCCGCCTCTGACCGTGCAAAGTACACCGTCATTGGGAAGACTGAAGAAGGCAGGGATCAGTTTATGCTGATCGTCACGTCGCCCGAAAATCATAAGAAACTCGAACATTTCAGATCGATATCTCAAAAACTCGGAAATGCCGAGGGCGTGACGGACGCCGAGGCAAGGGCACTGGCCAACGAAGGCAAAACGGTTGTATGGATCGATGGCGGGCTGCACGCGACAGAGACGGCGGGCATTCATCAATTGATCGAAACGGCTTACACTCTTTTGTCCCGAAACGACGACGAGACAAATCGCATTCTGGACAATGTGATCATTCTGATGACTCACGCAAATCCGGACGGTCAGGAACTCGTCTCTAACTGGTATATGCGTAATCCAGTTCCGGAAAAGCGTTCGACGCAGGGCGTTCCGAGGCTTTACCAAAAATATGTCGGCCATGATAATAACCGCGACTTTTACATGTTGAATATGAAAGAAACGCAAAATATCGGCCGCCAACTGTTTATCGACTGGATCCCGCAGATTATGTACAACCATCATCAGTCGGGCCCGGCCGGGTCGGTCGTGGCCGGAGCTCCGTACCGCGATCCGTTCAATTACGTTTTTGATCCGCTGGTGATAACCGGCCTGGAAGCTATCGGCGCGGCCATGCAGAACCGATTAAATGCCGAGGACAAGCCCGGTTATACCAGCAAATCAGGTTCGGTATTTTCCACCTGGTACAACGGCGGCCTCCGCACAACGACCTATTTTCACAATATGCTCGGCCTTCTGACTGAGATCGTCGGCGGCCCGAATCCGTCGGACATCCCGTTGGTCCCCAACCGCCTGGTTCCCAGCGGAGCGACGCCAAATCCGGTCACACCGCAAAAATGGTTTTTCCGCCAGACAATCGATTATTCGGTTTCGCTAAATTATGCCGTTCTCGATTTTGCCGCGCGTCACAAGGATGTTTTGCTCTTTAACATCTATAAAATGGGTAAGAACTCGATCGACCGCGGCAGCAAGGATTTTTGGGCATTATCGCCGTCAAAAGTAGATCGAATTAATCAACTAAACAAGGATAGCCGAGCACGGCCAAGCACCGAGTCGGAGGCGTCCGACACTGAGGTCCCGCAACGAAACGTCATTCCCGTCAAGTTTTACGAAACGGTAATGACCGACCCCGCGTTGCGAGATCCGAGGGGATTCATTATCCCTTCCGATCAGCCCACTTTGACCTCGGCGGTCGAGTTTTTGAATGCATTGATCCGAACCGGCGTCGTTGTCCATAAGGCGACCGCCGCCTTCAGCGTCGGCGGAAAACAGTATCCGGCAGGCTCGTTTGTGGTAAAAACCGACCAGGCGTTTCGGCCGCATATTCTCGATCTTTTCGAACCTCAGGATCACCCAAACGATTTTCAATATCCGGGCGGCCCGCCGGTCTCGCCGTATGATGCGGCCGGATGGACGCTCGCTTATCAGATGGGAATCCGCTTCGACCGGGTCCTAGACAGTTTTGACGGACCGTTCGAGAGAAATCCAAACGGCCAGCCGATCGTTCTCAAAGGAAGCGTCTCCGGCCCCGCGAATGCGAAAGGCTTGATCCTGGATGCCCGCTCGAATAGTTCATACAAAGCCGTTAATCACCTGTTAAAAGCGGGGGCGGACGTCTATCGTTTAACGGATTCCCAGGATCCGAACACCGTTGTCGGCTCGTTTTATGTCGCGTCAAATTCGAAAGATTCGGCCGCGACCGCCAGAATTATCGCCGAAAGCGGGATCGCTGCCCGCGCCGTTACCACCGCTCCAACGGCTATGCAAAAGATCTCGCCGGCACGGATCGCACTGTGGGACACGTACGGAGGCTCGATGCCGTCGGGCTGGATCCGCTGGATTATGGAGCAGTACAATTATTCCATCGATGTAATTTACCCAAGCGATATCGACGCCGGCAACCTAAATTCAAAATATGATGTAATCGTATTTGTCGGCGGCTCGATCCCGGCAGTTTCCGCGTCGGAAAATCAGAATCGAAATTTTGGCACACCGGCTGCTGACACGATACCTGAGGAATTCCGATCGCGTTTAGGACGCATCACTGCTCAGAAATCCGTTCCGGAGTTAAAGAAGTTTTTAGACAAAGGCGGCCGCGTCGTGACGATCGGATCCGCAGCCAATCTTGCATATCATCTGAAATTACCGGTTCGCAACGCCTTGGTCGAGATCGAAAATGGCGTTGAGAAAAATCTTCCCAGAGAAAAGTACTACACGCCCGGAAGTATTTTACGAGTAACGACAGCCCCCCGAACCCCGGCCACGTGGGGGATGAATCCGGCGACTGATGTGTATTTTGATAACAGCCCCGTATTTAATATTTCGCCCGCGGCTTTATCGTCAGGCGATATCAGGCCGTTGTTATGGTTTGATAATTCCACACCGCTGCG
>JBGTCS010000164.1:0-3753 GCA_041748715.1 Pyrinomonadaceae bacterium
CAGTACGACAAGGTAGAGAATGCTGAGCGGTGTGATCTCAGTCCCGCCCAGCATAAAGATCCTATAGTTCAAAACACCGAGGATCTGGTCTAAATATCCGCGTAATAACTCAGTCAAATATTTTATCTCCTAAAAATGAAAACTTTCTATCTTCTAGCCAATTCTAAAAAGTTCGTCGTCACCTACGACACCTCCGGCATCGTCCGAATCTATAGCGCCGTGGGCGGCGTCCTCGTTCGAAAAGAGATATTTTAACAGCGGCGGAGCGATTAATGTCGTTGCAACGACCATAAATAGCACCACGCCGTAAATAGCGTCATCGATTACCGCGAGCCCGAGTCCGATCTGGACAACGACCACGCAGAATTCACCACGCGGGGACATTCCAACACCGACCTGGGCTGCTCGACGCCAACCCAGGGACATAGCAGCCAGCCCACAGCCGATCCATTTTGTCAGCAAAGCGATGACGGTCACCAAAATGGCCAGTGCGATGATCGACGAATCCCTAAAAACATCGAGCTTTAACTGCATTCCGATGTTAACCAAAAAGAACGGCACGAGAAATTCGGTAACGGCGTTAGTTTGTTTATGAACAAGCCTGACCTTTTCGCTGGCCTCGGCCAGAGCCATGCCGGCTAAAAACGCACCGATGATCGCCGCCACGCCGATATACGCTGCAGCAACCGAAAGTCCCAAACATAAAACCAAACTAAAAACAAAAAATGAATCTCCCGTTCTAAGTCGTTCGATGTACGGGCCGGCAAAGGTGATAAGTTTCGCACCGATCGAACCCATAAAGATCGTAAAACCGAGAGCCAGAACCGTCGTTGTTACGATTTCGAGATAATTGATACTGCCCTTAGCTGAACTGGAAACGATGGAGAGCATTATCAAGCCGAGAATGTCGTCGATTACCGCAGCTCCCAAAATGATACGGCTTGTGGGCGCGTCCAAAAGCCCCAATTTTTGCAACACGCGGGCCGTGATACCGACCGATGTCGCGACCAGAGCCGTTCCGATAAAAACGGCTTGCAAATTATTGCTGCCCCAGGCCAGCATCAATAAGTACCCGCCAACAAACGGGAGTATTATCCCCATTACGGCAACCATGAACGCTGTTTTTCCCACCTTCAAAATAGCCGATGGTTTGGTTTCCAAACCGACCGTGAAAAGCAGAAAAATAATGCCGATCTCTGCCAGTAGCGATGTAAATTCGGACGGCTCGACCCAGCCGAGTACGCTGCCGCCGATCACGACGCCCGCCAGTATTTCACCGACGACTGGCGGCTGACGGAGATGTTCGAATATTTCGGCGGCGATCTTTGCCGAGACGAACATAATAAACAGCGTTAATAATATTTCGGACGACTGCCCTACGGAAAATGATAAAAGAGTCATGCTAAGCGTTATTGAATAGTTTGAGCTAAAAAGTCCGGCCCCGCCGTAATTGTTAGCGATAGAGGACCGAACCCGTAAATTGTGTTCCAATCGGACGGCGCGATTTTTACTATCGCGATAATCCGTTTTGGAACGTCGAGCCGACCTGTATTGATAAAAGCCTAATCGTAACTTAGAGTATAACGTTAGATCAACGCCCTGTACGAGTGTGTTTTTACGCATACTCCTGCGTGATTTTACCTATAATGGCACATGTTTCACACAAATTATCGAGCTCATTAGAAGGAGCCCTCGCGGGTGGAGGCGACCCCGCAACATCCCCACTCTATGTATTTGGGCCATTTCTGCGGTTGATCATAGTCGCGGGCGTCGCTCAAATTACGTTTGGTGCGACTGTCTGGCTTGCTGTTTTGACCGTTTTTATGGTCTCGGCGATGTACCGCCAGGTGATGACATGGGTCACCGACGGCAGCGGCGGCAGCGGTTTAAGCGACGAGGAATTTGGCGGCTGGGCCGTCAAGATCAACGCGGCGATCACGTTTATCGAATACACGCTGACCTTTCTGGTCAGTATGGCTGCACTTGTTACGTTCGTGGCCGATCGGTTTCCAGCGTTAAATCAAACCATCTTTGGATTTCAATACCGGGTATTTTTGGCCGTGGCGCTCAGCATTTTGACCGGTTGGCTGGTCAATCGCGGACCGAAAATGGCGGCCCGTGCATTTGGCCCGGCCACGGCAGCGGTCCTGGTGCTCCTGTGGGTTATGATCTTTGCGAGTCTTTGGCGCTTTGGTATAAACCTTCCAGCCATTGATTTTAGGGCATTCTCGCCAGAATATCTACATATTACGCTTGGTGGTTATGCTCGTATTCTCGCACTGATGACCGGCATCGAGATATTCGCCAACTTAGTCGCCGCATATGATGGTTCCCGGGCGGAAAAAAGCCGCAAGGCGTTCGGTAGCCTTATCATCATTATGGGAACGACATCGCTAACCATGCTGATAGTCGGTCCCGCAATATTCACTCTCTCTGATCTAAGCAACACCGAGGTTTCGGTGTTTACACAAACGATGGACCAGCTTTTACCAGCTTGGGCGTCGTATCTGGGAACATTGACCGGCATCGCCGTTTTGCTTTCGGCATCGGCAGCCAGCGCTCAAGGCCTGCAGAATCTGTCCCTTGGCCTCCGTTATCGCCATTATATTCCGGCGTCGTACGGCCAACAGAATCGTTTTGACGTCGCGGATAAACCTGTCTGGCTCGAGGTTGGTATTGTCGTTGTGTGTTTCCTCTTTTTTGGGACCCACGAAGAGACATACCTTGCACTCTACGCGGCGGGCGTGTTTATTTTGCTCAGCATGACAGGTTGGGCGGCGAGTAAACGACTTTTACGCCAATTGAGGCAAAAGTTTTCGATCGGTGCATTACTGGCACTCTTCGGGACGATAGCGGCGGCACTTTTAACTTCGACGGCAACATTTATTATTTTCACCGAACGCTTTTTCGAAGGCGCGTGGTCGTATTTGTTGATGGTCCCCGCCCTCTATTTTATCTTTAGTTATTATCGCAACCGTCTCGGTTCGCCGACATCTGTGGAGGACCGTTTAGGACTACTTTTTGCCCAGCAAAAATATTTACCGGACTTTGTGGGCGGCGGCAAGGGCGCCGCGGTTCGTTTGGACAAGATACTTGTCCCCCTAAATGGTTCGATCCTCGCGGAACAATCGCTGCCCATGGCCCGGCATCTGGCGCGAGTATTTGAGTCTGAGATCGTTCTTGCAAATGTTACTGAAGAAACGAAAAACGGCGACAAGAATGATATTCCGTTTGACGGGCCCGAATATCTCAACCGAATCTGCGATCTGATGTCCAGCGAAATGCTTGCTATCCAATGTGTTCAATCGCAGGGTGAACCCGCCAGCGAATTAAACCGGTTGGCCGGTGAGAACAATGTCGATCTGATTGTGGTAAGTACGAAGGGCGGGTTCGAGATCGAGAGGCTATTCTCATCCAGTGTCTCGCAGCGGCTTGTCGAGCAGGCATCGCAGCCGATATTACTGCTTCGCCCAACTGAAGCATGGCCGAGCCGTTTTACCGAATTCAAGAAGATAATCGTCGCTTTAGACGGTTCCGCTGAGGCTGAAAGTGTACTGCCTCTTGTCAAGGTTTTAGCAGATACATTTCGAAACGAAGTACTGCTCGTATCGGTGCCTGAGGGGGCGGAATCCGGGGTTAATCTCTAAGGATCGCCGCGATCAACGATTTTTTTGGCATCTGTTCCGGAAGCACGACAAAAACCTTTCCGCCATTTAGCAGAGTGCTGGTCGAGGTTACGCACAGCAGGTCCTT
>JBGTCS010000165.1:0-2928 GCA_041748715.1 Pyrinomonadaceae bacterium
CGTTCTGGAGGAACGGTGGTCCGACCGATTTCCATAAGGAGTTAACAAGTGATGAAACATATTTTAGATTCTAGATTCGGCAGCCATCTTGTTCGGTTGTCGGGTATTTTGATGCTAAGCATCGGAGTGATGGCGCAGGAAACGCCTCCACAAGATCCGTGCTCTGTCGCTGAGCTTGGAGACCCCAAGGACTTCGTAGTGGTTGATGAAAACCGAGGGCGGTTACAACGCGAGATACCTGAACTTAAGGCCAAAGCTAAGGATTTGAATGAAAACAGTATCCCGCAGTCCGAAAAGGCGGAGAAAGAATTAGAAGATACAAACACCAAAATAGAGGGTATTAAACAGGTACCGCCCGATTTGGAAAAGTTCAAGGCCAATCTTGAAGGTCTTTTGGCAGGGAAAAGCGTCGTGGCATTGAAAGAGAATTTAGAATTAACCAATAATCTTATTTCATGGAAAGAAGCTCAACTAAAGTGCGTTAATGCTTCAATTCGGAAACTTGCCATTACGCCCGAACAGAGTTTTAAGCGAGATATGAGTTTCTATTTCGCCATCATAATCACTGTGTTGATATTAGGTTTCTTTGCGATGGGTTATCTGGATGAGACCGTAAGACGCGGGAATTTCTCCGGGCAGACCGGACTTCAATTCGTTACTCTTTTTTCAATTGTGATAGCGATTATCCTATTTGGCATAACCGGCATTTTAGAGGCAAAAGAACTCGCAGCGCTGTTGGGTGGTCTGTCGGGATACATATTGGGCCGTTCCAGTACTCCGTTGGGGGGGCAAGGTGAAGGAGGGTCGGGCCAAACTAACGGAACTGGCGGAACCGCGCCAAACCCTGAAACCGGGATTGCGAGCGTTTCGATTGCTCCGACTACCTCTACATTAACTGGAACGAAACCTACGCTGCAACTGACTGCGACGGCCACCGATGCTCAGAATAACCCTGTAACGGGCCTTCCAAACATGGTTTTTCAATGGCTTTGCGACAATCCGGCTATAGCCACGGTCGATCAAACAGGGCAGGTGACAATGGTAGCTCCGGGGACATGTAATGTGACGGCAATCGCGAATGGTTTGTCGTCTAACGCCTGCGTTGTAATTTGTCAGTAGAATTGATATCGGACAAAACCACTGATTCGCAATCAAGAAATAAATATCCAGCATTAGGGAGAGGAAATCAATATGAAAAAACTCAGGATCGGAACATTCAACGTCAATAATCTCTTTGAGCGGCCGCGAGTAATGGAGCTTGAGGGTTTCAGTGCGACGGGGCGGGCGGTGCTTAAGGATGTTGCGGATCTGACCGCTTTGCTCGAGAACACTTCTTATGCCGGGGCGGTCGGTGACGAGATCGTCCGCATACTCAACAAATATTTCCACGAAATGCCAAGCAATCCCTGGTTTGAGATCAATGAGATCCGGGAAAAGCTATTCAGCATAAAACAGGACGGGACGGGGGTCGCATTAAAAGCGAAAGGCCGCGGAAGTTGGCTTGGCTGGGTCGAATTGAAAAAACAGGAAACCAATGAGATCAGCATTCAAAACACGGCCCGCGTTATAAAAGCGATCGATGTCGATATTTTATGCGTCGTCGAGGTTGACGACCGAATCGCCTTAAAACGCTTTAACGATTTTCTGCTTAAAAAAGAAAAGGTGGCTTACCCCCATGTCATGGTTATTGACGGCAATGATGAACGCGGGATCGATGTCGGGATTTTGTCGCGTTATCCCATCACTGCGATTAAATCGCACATTGACGACCGATTTAAGTCGTCAAACGGCCAAACCTATCCGATTTTCAGCCGAGACTGTCCTGAATACACGATCGATATCGGCGGCGGACAGTTCATCCACTACCTCTGCAATCATCTCAAAAGCAAAGGCTACGGATCGCCCGCGTCGAGCAACGCGAAACGCAAACGCCAGGCCGACCAGATAGTTAAAATCCTGGGTTCATACGATCTGACGAAAGATCTGGTTGTCGTTGCCGGTGATTTTAATGACACGCCCGGCAGCGCTCCGCTAAAAAATCTGATGGCGGTTCCAAATCTGATCGACGTCCTAAAAACCGTCAACCCTAACTGGACATATCACAAGGGCTCAGATCAGATCGATTATCTGCTCGTGTCAAAACCAATCGCCGACCATATCAAATCGGTCAGCGTAGAACGCCGCGGTATCTTTCGAAAAAACAATGTGACTTTTCCTGAGGTCACAAACGCCGTAACTCAGGCCTCGGACCATGCCGCCGTGGTCGTTGAATTTGAGGCTTAATAATCCCATTCATCTGGTGAAAATATTTAATGGAGGATAACCACAATGGCTAAAATCAATCGCAAATTCTTTTTTGACTATGTAAAACAGCATCTTTTCGGGGGAAGTTTAAAGCAGTCGCAGGTTGACGGCCTTTCCGCAATTCTCGACACCTGGGAAAGTGGATATGCCGGGAAAGACGATCGATGGCTGGCGTATATGTTCGCCACGGCGCACCACGAAACTGATCGCAAATTCCAAGCTATCGAGGAATACGGCAAAGGCAAAGGCAAGAAATATCCGCCCTATTATGGTCGTGGCCTCGTGCAGCTAACCTGGGATTACAATTACAAAAAAATGGGTGACCAGTTCGGCGTCGATCTAGTTAAACATCCGGAAAAGGCTCTCGATCTGGCGTTATCGGTGAAAATAATGTTTTACGGAATGACAAACGGCAGCTTCACCGGGAAGAAATTATCCCAGTATTTCAACCCGACAACGAGCGATTGGGTGAACGCTCGCCGCATCATAAACGGCACCGACAAGGCCAATCTGATTGCTGAATACGGTAAACGGTATTATGCGGCCATAGCTTATACCCAATAACATCCTGAGTAGCAGAATAGAGATCCCGATTCTGCTCGTTTTTATGGGCTAAACCAATAT
>JBGTCS010000166.1:0-4649 GCA_041748715.1 Pyrinomonadaceae bacterium
TGCCCGCGAATCACGCGAATGAACCCGAATAAAAGAAATTCTTCTGAAGTTTTGCTAAGTGAATTATGCAAAGCCGGTTTCTTTTTCGCGTCTTTTCGCGTAATTCGCGGGCAAAATTCCTAATGCGTAATTTGGGTTAAATAGGAACAACTGTGTAGAAGTCCACGCTGACAAGTTGGTTTGTGGGTGATTTTTCGCATCAAGCTCTTACGTTCTGTGCAAGGAAAATCGAATTCCAAAGATCTCATTGATTCCACACGTTTCTTTTAGTCGGTCTTTGGCACGGTCGGCTATCGCTGGACACCTCTTTCTCGAAAAGTTAATACCTTGGAACGCCATTTGCCCTCTTACCACTTTAGGCGCACAAAATCTTAGTTGGAGGAACAAGTTTGAAATGAGGATATTGATTGGAACCGACGGGTCGGATTACAGCAAGGCAGCGGTTACTGAATGTTGCAACTTATTAATACATTCCGGGAATACCGAAATTCTTATCATGTCAGCCTACGAGGATTCGTATCCGGTAATGGCCGAGCCGTTTGCAATTTCCTCGGAGTATTACAAGCAGCTTGAGAGTAAAGTAAAGAATGAGGCCGCTAGTTTTGTTGAGGACGCAAAACGGATAATCAGCACGCATTTCCCCATGGCAGAAGTTACGATAGAAACCGAAGTGGTACGGGGTCCGCCCGATCAACAAATAATTGAAAAAGCCACCCAGTGGAAAGCCGACATCATTGTCGTCGGTTCGCATGGCCGCGGATTTTGGGGACGGTTGCTTGGATCGGTTTCGGATGGTGTGGTCCACCACGCTCCGTGTTCGGTTATGGTTGTTCGCAAACCAAAGAATTGAGATTGAAGTCAGGAAAGACAATGCGTTTGCCAACAACGGATCCGGCGAAATCCAAGTTCGCCCGAAGAAAACCGCAAACCTCGATCACAGGCCGAGAAGCGGCGCCCGGCATCACGATTCTTCGGAAAATTAGCGGATTTGATTGAGATTGGGTCTGGCGGGTCGAAAACTTTGTCAATGACGTTCGTCCAGAATTTCAGCCAGCGTCTTAAGTAGTTTCTCGGCCGTGAAGGGTTTTGATATGAAATCGTTGACCCTCATGTTTTTCAATTCGGCATTTTGTCCCTCGCTTATTAGCCCACTCATCGCCACTACTTTAATGTCAGGATCGAGCTTCTTCAAAGCACGGACGAGCGATGCTCCATCCATGTAGGGCATCGCGATGTCCGTCAGAACCGCGTCGATCTCGTTCTTATGTTCGGAATAAATGGCGAGTGCGTCCGTGCCATCGATGGCCGTGAGCGTCCGGTAGCCAAACCTGGCGAGCGTGGCTTCGGTAATGGATCGAATATTTTCTTCGTCATCGACGATCAGAATGAGTTCTCCATTTCCAACAGGAAGTTTGTCTTTTGCCTCGACCCCGTGGTTTTCAAGTTCTGCCTCCGCCGAAGGCAAATAGATAGAAAACCGGGTGCCCTTTTTGGTTTCGCTATAGACGTTGATGAATCCGTTGTGACTTTTGACGATGGTCATGCTTGTCGCCAGACCAAGCCCGGTGCCCTTACCGACCTCTTTCGTTGTAAAAAACGGATCAAAAATCCGCTTCATAATGTCCGTCGTCATCCCGGCTCCGGTATCCGTAATGATTAACAAAACGTAGTTACCCGGTTCGGCGTCAATATTCATCCGGGCGTAATTTTCATCAATTGTAATATTTCGGGCTTCAATAGTGAGAGTACCCGCGGTGTCCATTGCATCTCGCGCATTGATACAAACATTCATTAAGACTTGGTGGATCTGAGTGGGATCGGCCGAGATTGTCCACAGTTCTGGGTCAATGTTGAACTTGATGTCGATCCGTTTGGGCAGAGTCTCTTTCAACACCGAAACGATGTCCTTAATTATATGTTTTAGCTGAAGAAGAATCCGTTCGCCTTCCATTCCTCGTGCGAAAGTCAGGACCTGTTTAACAAGATCCGCTCCCCGCTCGGCATTTTGCTTTATAATATCGAGCCACTTGGAAGTTTCCGCGTCCGGATCATTCATGCCCAACATATCGACCGCCATGATCACAGGCGCAAGAATGTTATTCAGGTCGTGTGCAATACCTCCGGCCAGCGTGCCGATTGATTCCATCCGCTGGGCACGAAAAAGCTGGTCTTCGGTGTGTTTCTGGTCGGTGATATCGGTGTTCGTGACAAAATAATAATCAGGCTCACCGTCGGCATTTCTGACAAGCGTCCAACGGCTTTCCACAATAATCTTGAGACCGCTTCGTGTCGAATGTCGCGATTCGGCCTTCCATTCGTCGGCCTGTTTGAGAGCTGCCATCGCAAGCATCGCATATTCCGAATCGCCGGCACATACGAGATCGGTGATGCTCCTTCCAAAAGCATCTTCTCCTGACCAGCCGTAAATGCGTTCCGCACTCTTGTTCCAATAGAGTATCTGAAGGTTAAGGTCGCAAACTATCATCGCATCCTGGGCCTTGTCGAGTAGCGACGCCTGTTGACGGATGCGTTCCTCGCCCCGTTTTCGTTCGGTCGTTTCGTGCCTGATAGCGACGTACTGGAACGGCTTTTTATCCTGATCTAGAAACGGGACAATGGTCGTATCCACCCAATAAACCGTGCCGTCTTTCGCTAGATTACGCAGTTCGCCGTGCCAAATATTACCGTTTGCAATAGTTGTCCATAGATTTCGAATAAACTCTTTGGGGTGATAGCTGGAATTTATTATTCGATGGTCCTGGCCGATTAGTTCGTCGCGGCCGTATTTTGAGATCTCGCAGAATTTGTCATTGACATAGGTTATCACCCCGCGCTGGTCGGTCATTGCAACGATCGCAGATTCGTCCAAGGCCCGCTTCAGGTCGGTAAGCTCTTTTAATATTCCTAGATCTACAGGTTTTTGGGGCAGTTTCTTAATGTTTTTGGCTCACTATTGTTAATTAACCGGTTCTGTTTAGTTTATACCCGGCTTTTTTGAGTTTGTAGCGGAGTTGATCGCGCGAAATGTCGAGAAGCTTTGCGGCCCGCGTCAGATTGCCGCCGGTTCTCTGTATCGCCTGTTTTGCAAGATCAAATTCAACCGACTCAAGCCGCACGCCTTCCGGCGGAAGAGTGGCAATAGAGGAATCTTGGCCATTCAGATCGGGACCAACGCCTAGCATATCCGCCGGCAAATGGGCCGGTGTCACAACCTCTCCATCCTCGAGTATTGATGAGCGTTCGATAACGTTACGCAGTTCGCGGACGTTACCGCTCCATTTGTAATGTTTGAAAATGCGTTCGACATCGGCGGAAAGACCGACAAGCTTTTTACCTCGCCGTTTCTGATTGGCTATCACTATGTAATGGTTTGCGAGTAAGAGAACGTCTTTTCCTCGATCCCGCAGCGGCGGAATATCGACTTGGATAACAGACAGTCGGAAATAAAGATCCAGCCGAAAGTTGCCTTCTTCGCTTTCTTGCCTAAGATTCCGGTTCGAAGCCGCTATTATTCGGGCGTCGAGTTTAATATCCTTCAAACCTCCGACGCGTCGAAACGCTCCATCCTCTAACACTCTAAGCAATTTTGCCTGTAGGGCGATTTCCATCTCGCCGATCTCGTCCAAAAAAATGGTTCCGCCAAAGGCTTGCTCAAAAAGGCCCTCTTTTTTCTGTTTTGCGTCTGTAAAGGCTCCTTTTTCATATCCAAAAAGCTCCGATTCGATAAGCGTGGCAGGAAGTGCCGCACAATTGATGGCAAGGTATGGAGCTTTGGCCCGCTCGGATGCAAAATGAATGGCCCGGGCAAAAAGGTCTTTACCGGTACCGGTCTCGCCGTTTAAGAGAATCGAGGCGACGTCCGATTCGGCGACTCGACGGGCGAGTTCAAGAGCCTTTTTCATCACAGATGACTCGCCAATAATCTCGGAAAAACTCAAACCCCGCTTACGCTCGACCCGAGCCTGTTTGACCTCGCGCCTCAGATCCTGTGTTTCCGCCGCATTTCTAAGCGTGACTCGCAATTCCTCAAGCCGGACAGGCTTGCCGATAAAATCGTGGGCGCCACCGCGTAATGCCGCCAGGGTGTTTTCGAGATCGACATTGCCCGTGATCATCACGGCGATAGTCTCGGGACTATGTTCCTTGATCTCCGTCAGGATGTCGAGACCTGAGCCGTCGGGCAGATCGATGTCCAACAAGACTATTGCCGGATTACTTTCGGCGAATACTCTTTTAGCCGATGCGACACTGTCAGCCTCTACTACATCGTATTCCCACGACTTTAGCGCCTCGCTAAGTGCCATTCGCACAAAGCGGTCGTCGTCTACGATGAGAATTTTTCCCGATCGACTTACCATATTCGAACACAAAGGTGGTTAATTGAGTTCTGCACCAATTATTACCATAATTAGACGGTTCGACTAAAGCTCGAACGCGAAAATCTACTCGCCATGATATTCAGCTAAGCTGTACGCATCGATGATTCCATTCAAAGCGGAAACTCGATTGACATTAGTTCGTTTCTGGTCGGTAATTTTTTCATTTTGGCCTCATAATAACAGCTTATTTTCAGTCATTAATGGTATTTTTTATGAACCTTTTTAGAAACAAAAAGGTTTTGTAAAATGTTCTCCATAGATCTTATTTTC
>JBGTCS010000167.1:0-3277 GCA_041748715.1 Pyrinomonadaceae bacterium
ATTCGTAATAGCTGAAAACCGCTCCCCGCGTCAAAACAAGTTTTCCTTCGACCGGGACTATGACCAGAATTTCGTTGGCGTGTCCGACGCCTTCCTGCAAAACTCCGTCGCCGCCCGTGTGAACGTCGGCGATCACCGCCATATCCTTATCGGTTTCGTTGACCAGTTCCCAGGTGTCAGGTGCTCCCGTCATTACCGAAAGCGTCAGATATTCCAGGGTTCCGCCTATTTGACGAATGGTCTGGTATTCTTCATCGGTCAATTTTTCATTTCTGAGCTGCTTTTCCGAGATCGTTTTGAGATCCGTGAGCAACTGCTCAAACGACTCGAACTTCTCTTCCAGGCTTTCAGGCATCAATTTGCGCGAGGTTAAGCCCTCTCGCGACTGCCGCATTAGGCTTAGCATTCGCTCCCAGAAAACGACGTTCGGTTCCACGTAGCCATGGTACGAGACAGGGTCGTCGCCGTCGCCCATTTCGGCGCCGCTCTGTTTGCCGTAAAGTATCGTGTCGTGCCGAAGCTCGGCCCACGAAGCCAGCGCTGTGTTGAGAGACTTGTCCTCCCAGGCCGCGTTACGCATAAATGACGGATAACCCTCGGGCGCGGGCGTAAGCAGAGCTCGAAGAGAGTTGAGCCAGCTCCAATAGAGATTTGATGTCCAGGTTTTCGAATCGAGCTTGGAAAACTGGTCGACCAGCTTCGTGCGTTCGCCTTTGTACTCGGTCCAGTTCTGCGGATCATAGATCGCCGGGTTCGTGTCCAGGATATCGATCGCACGATGGCTGCCCAGGACCGCCATCACATCCAGGCCGGAGGGAAACACCCGTTTGATAGGAACCGAAAGCCTTTGCAGGACCTCGCTGTCGGGAATGTAACGCTGTCCCATTAAGCGAAATTGCACGGCTGCGTCCGGAGCGACGGTTTTGCCGGGGACGATCAACCGGCGATATTGGATCCGCGACGGGTTGAGCTTTTCCACCGCCACAACAAAAGCATCGAACTTTTGCGTGTCGGCATATGCGTCGGAAGCAGCGTCAGCGCCGAAAACCGAATCCATCGCCTGTTTCCAGATCGCCGGAGTCGCGTCGTCGGCCGCACCGACGTAAAACGATGTGGGTTCATAGATAGTCTCCCAATCGTCCATCATCTTTGCGCGGTACAGTGAATGCGTTAGCAGCAAGCTCTGTCGGATCTGTTCGTCAACACGGCCTTCATTCGTTTTCACTGCAAACGGGACCAGCCCGTACCACAACATCGTTAGAAAATATTGTTTCAGCGTGTCGCTGCGGGTGTAATGTCCGCGCGGAATGAATTGCGAGTAGTCGATCTCGTAGGGGAAGATCGCGCCGATCTTCATTCCCTCGTGGCGGCTTATCAAACCGATTTCCGTCGCGACCATAGTTTCGGCTTCGGCAGGAAGTTTTGTTTGAATGCCCAAATTCCTTGCGGCGACACCAAAGTATGCAACGTTCTTGAGGGCGGCGCGTTTCAGATCAGCGTCGGTTACCTCGTTCCAGCTCTTGATCGAATCATTGAGCATCCCTTCGGTCAGGCGCCTCAGTACGGGCGTCAATGTTTGTTCTTCGACAGTGCGAAGCGTGAAGGAAAAGAATATGTGATAAAGCTGCAAGACCGAGTCAGTGGTGACAAACGAGGGAATGTCCTTATAATCGTTGTCCTCGTAAATATGAAAAAGCTGTTTTGATTTGGTCGGCGAGACGACAAGGAGATTTTTCCCCAGCATTGACCGCTTTTGGGCGCTGACGGGCATGATCCGGTTGAAATGCCTCAGATTAACGACCTCGGCCAGCGTGGGCGACACCTTATATGGTTTGACGCGGGCTGTCTGCGCATTTGTGAAAGGGATCGTGCTGGTCATCAATACGATCAATATCATCCAGCAAAAAATAACCTTTTCTTTTCTCATTATCTGCTCCTCTTTTGATCTTTAGCCAAAAAAACATCTTTCCCATCAGCCTCGACTTGGATCAGGCCGTTTTCAACGCCCAACAGTTTTGCCAACTGCCAATCGCCTTGGCTCCAATCGAGCGTAAACCCGAAACTGTTCCAGTGATAGACGGCCACACTTATTCTTCCTTCGAGCGTTGTCTCCATCGCGATAAGTTCATCACCGGCTTCGTTGTCGAGATCCGCAAATGTAAAATCCGCAAAAGGGCGCGAAAGCGACGAACCGAGCCACTTCGGAAAAGCGGTTTCGCCATTAAAGCCATAAATGAATAAGCAATTATGCGGCTTCGGAAAAAATTTCGTCGATTTGAAAACGCCTACAATTATCTCGCGTCTTCCGTCTCCGTCAACATCCGCGATCTCAATTTTCCAGGGCTTCCACCGCGCGGGAACTCCCTGCCATAAAAGTTGTTTGCCCCGCCGGATCTGCAAAGTCTGCTCGCGGTCCACATCTAAGTCGATCCGCTCTACTTTCCCATCAGAATCCAGATCCGCATCGATCGATTCTCTGATAGATTGGGAACTCGTACTGATCGATGAAAGGCCGATCAGCAATATCAACGCGATCGGCTGCAAGGCACGGCTTCCAATAGATTTATATTGAAGATCAATAGGTATATTTATAATCATTAGCGGCATCTGTCTTTGCGCTCAAGATATGCCCGATAAACACACTCGTATTATAATCGCCGGAAAGCCGGTTCAAACGGGTCAAAATAAGCTTGCTGTTTTTTTCGTCGGCAACAACGGGACGATAATTTTGAACAACGATCGGTACCGCTTCGGCTGCGACAACACCGTTTTTATCCAGCCGGACTTTCAGTATCACGCTTTCGCCGACTCGTCTGTTTAACCTCACAGGCGAATCGAACAAGAAATTGCCGAGTGAGTAAGCAATTATCGCCCTCCGCTTTCCATCTGGCTTAGTCACAAATTGAAAACCTTGCAAAACGTGCGGGTGATGCCCTAAGATCACGTCCGCCCCGGCCTTGACCGCCGCATCGGCTAACCGCGATTGTTCGGCGTTAGGGCGATCGGCATACTCCGTTCCCCAGTGAAATGAAACGATGATCACATCAGCCCTTTGTCGCGCCGCCGTGATCGCTTTCGTTACATTTTCACCTCTCGAAAAAGCGATGTGCGGCGAGCTTTCAGCGAGCTTTCCGGGAGAGACAGCGGTGAAACCCAGAAAAGCGATCTTGATATCGTTTACCTCGATGTAAACGGGCGAAACAGTTTCAGCATTCGTTTTTCCGGCTCCGAGCCAGAGCAGATGTTCCCTTTCCAGATTGTCGATCGTTTCCAGCAG
>JBGTCS010000168.1:0-1978 GCA_041748715.1 Pyrinomonadaceae bacterium
GCCTTCGCTCCCATCCTGTTAACACGCGGAGGCGGCGGCGGGCCTTGCTGTTCCGGACTTGGCATCGGCGGTGGCGGCGGGCCGATGCTGACACCGGAGCCGCCGTCTTTGTGATACATATACGCATGAAATGTTCCGATCGATTGTTCCGATTTGGACACGATTATGTAGTTTCCATCCGCGGTCCACGATGGCGAAACATACATTGTTTTCTTGTCTTTTGTGATAGCTTTCGAGTCAGATCCATCGGCTTTGCAGACCCAGACGTTTTCGGTCCCGCTGCGGTCGCTAAGGAAAACTATCGATTGGCCATCGGGCGAGAAAACGGGCTGGCTCTCAAACGACATGCCGCCGATGATTCGCGTTGCGACCCCGCCGGCGATCGGCAGAGTATAAATGTCACCCAACAAATCAAATACTATGGTCTGTCCGTCAGGCGAAACGTCCAGCGACATCCACGTGCCCTCGTCGGTCGTGAATTTGATGACGCTGTCCACCTTGAGCGGCAATGTCTCAGGCTTTTTATCGTCTTTTTTCTCATCCTTTTTGTCTTCGATCTTTGGCTCGTCCTGGGCCAGCAGCGGAAGCGGTGCCGAGAGAATAACAATGACCAAAAGGGCGAACAGCTTTCGGAGAATATCACTTAATTTCATAGTTTTGATTTGTTTCGAGAGTTCCGGTTCGGGACCGTCGGTCGAGCATTGTGCGAACCGGATCTGAACCTCATTGTCTGAATATTGTTTGCAGAAAAGTATATTCCCAAATACTTTGCGGTGCAAGATGGATTTGCGTCTCTGAAATCGGCTGGTTTTTCAACTATACTAACCCCAATGATGGATTATATAAATGTGATCGGCGGCGGTTTAGCCGGTGTGGAAGCAGCTTGGCAGGCTGCGGAGATGGGAGCTCAAGTTAGGCTTTATGAAATGCGGCCGGTTCAGCAGACGCCAGCGCACCGGACTGATCAGTTGGCTGAGATCGTTTGTTCGAATTCGTTGAAAACGGATGAACCCGGTTCGGCCCCGTATCTATTAAAAGAAGAGCTGCGACGCGGCGGTTCGCTCGTATTGGATGTAGCGGCAAAAACGCGGGTTCCGGCCGGTTCAGCTTTGTCGGTTGATCGCATCAAATTTGCCGAGATGATAACCGAGCGGATCGAGGCACACCCGAATATTGAGATCGTACGCGAAGAAGTGACTGAGATTCCTGAGGACCAAATATCTATCATCGCTACCGGCCCGCTGACCTCGGACGCTTTGACCAAAGAGATCATGCGGCTGACGGGCGATGATCAGCTTTATTTTTACGACGCGATCGCGCCGATAGTCGCGGCGGATTCGATCGATATGTCGATCGCGTTTAAGGCGGCTCGTTATGGCAAGGGCGGTGACGATTATATAAATTGCCCGATGTCACCAGAGCAATACGAGGTATTTTACAACGAACTGATCGCTGCCAAATCGGTCCCGCTCAAGCGGTTTGAGGATACGCATTGGTTTGAGAGCTGTTTGCCGATAGAGGAAGCTGCTCGTCGCGGTGTCGACACTTTGCGGTATGGCCCGATGAAACCGCGCGGCCTGCCCGATCCAAAAACCGGCCGTGAGCCATGGGCGTGCGTTCAGCTCAGACAGGAAAATCTGATGGCCGATGCCTTTGGAATGGTCGGGTTTCAAAACCACCTTCGCTACGGCGAACAGGAACGGGTTTTAAAACTGATCCCGGGCTTAGAGAATGCCGAATTTTTGCAATTTGGCCAGATCCATCGCAACACGTTTATCAATTCGCCAAAGATACTGAACGAGGACCTCTCGACTCGCTCCAATTCACGGCTGTTTTTCGCCGGACAGATCACCGGCGTCGAAGGCTATGTCGAATCTGTCGCCACCGGCTGGCTCGCCGGGATAAACGCAGTCCGCGTTTCGCGTGATCAGCCGATGATAACCGCGCCTCAAACATCCGCGATCGGTGCACTTTGCCG
>JBGTCS010000169.1:0-2040 GCA_041748715.1 Pyrinomonadaceae bacterium
TTTATTTGACAAAGGGCGGCACGGGAAAGAAATTTGATTCGAAAAAAAATATCTCTGGACAAATGGATTGTCGGATACACCCTAATAAACTCAGGGTAACAGATAAATTTTGATTACCAGCGGTTTGTTCTTATTTTCGTCGGACTGGCGGTTTAATCGTTTCAACCCGACCGACCATAACCGCCGGTTTTCCCATGACCATATCTCCGGTCACCCATTCTTCATTGTCAGGTCCGACTTCGATTTCACCGACGACCGGATAGGGCTCAATACGGTTTCCAATTGACGTAGTGGCGGCGGGAACAGCCATAACCCCGACAGTTGCGTGAGCGGGTTCGCCCCTGAAAATGTTGAAAGCGAAAACACCGCCGAACAATCCCGCTATCATCGAAAGGGCGGCGGTCGCAAAATGTGAAACTCTCTGTTTCGCGGCCTGCCATCCGACCGGGCAATTTTTTGTCAAAATGGTCCCGTCCGCACGGCGAAAATATCTGACGCACAGGCGGCCCTCTGAGTTTATCAGCAGATTTTCGGCTTCGCGGCGGGTCATATCTGAGAGGTTATAAACGTTCAGTTTGCACTGACCGCAATGTCGTGTGCGATCGTCGCCAAACATTTCCTCCCAATTTGCGGGACACGGCGATGCAACATTGATGTTATCGAGCGGGTTGTTGAATTTTCTCATCGGGCCTCCGGTTAATTTAGACGCTTACAAGCATCGTTTGTTCCCGAAGAACGGATTGAAAATTCAAACTTGCGTCATTGGAACGATCGGCCTATCAAGGTTTTGTCCCGGACGCGACCCAGTTGCCGTTCCAATCAAAGATCTCGAGACCGCTGAACCGCTTTTTATAGTCATAATACGATTCGCCCTCGTAGGCGTACCCGTGGTAAAAATACGTCCGGCCAAATTCGGCGCCGTACTCGATCTCTTTGAGCATTGTAAAAATGCCGAGACTTCGTTTTGACTCATCGGGATCAAAAATGCCGTAAATGCTCGATAATGACTCTCTACCAACGTCGAAAAAACTCGCTGCAACCAGTTTGCCGTCGCGGCGAACGTCGACCTCAAACCCTCTGGTCGGTTCGTTTGCCGCGTTGTGAGAAAGAAAATCAAAGATCGATGACGGCGCCCCGCTTTTGAATCGCAGTTTATGCCGCTCAAAAAGGTCCTGTTTTTCCTTTGAGATCTCGATCGGCTTTATTGTGGTTTCGAGATCGGCGTTTCTTCTCAAGACGCGCCGCTGGCTTTTTGACAGTTTGAATTTGTCCAACCGGACGCGAAGCGGCAACACTGGTCTGATCTCGCGCTCGTAAAAGCCAAAATTATAGCGAAAGAAATGATCGCCAAAATGCCGCCACGCGTCGGCCAAAAGAATGTCAAACATTGCGGGATCGATCGCGGTTGCGTGAAATTCTTCGTTTATTATTTCGAGCCGGTCGAGGATCATCTTGTTTCGGAAAAATTGCCAGGATTGTGAGGCTTAGTGTCCGGAATACCAGTCATAGCCCTCTTCGGCCCAGTAATCTCTAGGGCGCTCGTTTGTAAATTCGACACGGCCGATGCGTTTTATTTGCTTGATGCCGTATTTGGTGGTCGTCACTAGCCTGAGTGGTGCCCCATGCTCAGGCGCGAGCGGTACTCCGTTCATATCATAGGCCAACAGCGTTTGCGGATGCATAATACTCTTGATATCCCAACCGACATAATAGGCGCGATCCGGGGTAACAAGCGAGACATATTTGGTTATCGCCGACGGCAAATTGTTAAGGTCGGGCGTTTCACCGGTTTTTAGTCCGGCAAAGAACATCGAGGCGAGATCAGAAAATCTTGCGCCCGTCCAATTGACGATAATGCTCCAACCCTCTATACATTTTAGCTCGGTCGTCATCTCGACCCGCGGCAGTGATCTAATGTCATCGAGCGAAAGGAGCAAGCCCGGTACTGGCGGATTGGCCTCGGGCGGCGTGTCGAGGCTTCGCGATGCATTATCTGCGCCCGAATGTGTTATTTCGGGCGAATAGCCGACGAACCGTTCC
>JBGTCS010000170.1:0-3837 GCA_041748715.1 Pyrinomonadaceae bacterium
CGAGGTTAGCCGCTTATCGTTAACGACCTGAAGGAATTCGGCGATCGTATTACCCAGCCAAACGGCTACACTTGCGACCAGCACTACGCCCATCACGAGTGGGATGTCGCGGCTGCGAACCGCCCCGACCATCAACGCTCCGAGGCCCGGCCAACCGAGGACGGATTCGACGATCACCGAGCCACCGAGCAGGCCCCCAAATGAAAGTCCCGAGATCGTTAAAAACGGATTTAACGCCGCGCGGATGGCATGACGCCGGATGACCGTCCATGCGCTTAGCCCCTTTGCATGGGCCAAACGCACATAGTCCTCGTTCATCGCGTCTGCGAGGCCTCCGCGAAGCTGGGCCAAAAATATCGATATTAACGGCAATGCCAGAACGATCGATCCCGACACCAACTGAAAGATACTGATGCCGCCGCCTACCGGGGCGGAAAAGGAGAACTGAAGTGCAAACACCAATGCCAAAAGGGCCAGGACCATTCGCGGCGTTGAGGCGGTCAAGAGGATCAGCATCTCAATGATCGCGGAGAGCGTGCGGCCTTTATATCTGACCTCCAACACGGCAAGGAAAAACGATATCGAGATCGAGATTAATAATGCGCCGAAACTTAAAATAACGGTGTTCAAAAAACGTGCCCAGACGATCGTTCGAACGGGTATCCGGAACGTAAAAGATTCTCCGAGATCGCCGCTTATCGCTCCTGCGAGCCACGAACCATATCTTTCAAAAAAAGGACGATCCAATCCGTAGACCTTTTTAAGATCCTCGACCGTCTTTTCAGAGATCTGCGGATTATCCCGCAGGCTCGAAAGAGCGTCTCCGCCGGCGGACGAAAGCAGTGTGAAAGTGATGGCTGAAACGATCAGGACCATCAGCGATCCCTGAATCAGTTTTTTGATCGTCAATTGCAGCATTTGCAGCGGGATGTCTGAATAAAATCGGAATCAGAAACATTCTTTACCATTAGAGATTGATTTGCAAAACGAAAGAATCTAAACTCAAAAACACTTTCCTTTGGTGTTAATTTAAAAATAATTTAGCAGGAGTGCTTGTCATGCGTGTTCAAAACCCCAAGTTTATCAGTGGACTGTTTTTGTTTTGCTGTCTTATTTTTGCGGCCTGCGGCTCACCACCGCCGCCGAGCGGAAATACGCCGGAGCCGACAAAGGTCGAGCCCAGAACTATCGGCACCCGCGGCGGAACTCTGACATATCGGCTGACGAGCGCACCAAAAACGTTCAATTATGTCATGGCCGCGGACGAGGTGACCATTGTCGGGGCGTTCATAACACTGACAAGTCGTTTGGTCGATTTTGACCACGAGTCGCAAGAGTATGTTCCATCGCTTGCCGAAAGCTGGAAAACGGCCCCGGACGGGCTGACACTCGATGTCAAACTTCGCGAAGGTTTGAAATTTTCGGACGGAAAAGATCTGACCTCCGACGATGTGATATTTTCATTGGCCGCCATCTATGACGAAAAAACAAAAGCGCCAGCATATCGCGATGCAATGCTGGTTGACGGCAAAGAGATCGTAACCAAACGGATCAGTGATCGCGAATTGCAAATGGTATTTCCAAAACCTGTTGCATCGACTGAGAATTACCTTGTAAATATGGCCGTACTGCCGGCACATGTCCTCGAAGCCGATCTGAAAGCCGGAAAGTTTGCCGAGGCTTGGAAGATAAATTCGCCGCCGGCGAGCATAGTCAGCAGCGGGCCGTTTATCGTCGAATCGGCCGCACCGGGCGAGCGGATCGAATACGTTCGGAATCCGCACTATTGGAAAAAAGACGCGAGCGGCACCCAGCTTCCGTATATCGACAAACTAGTTATTGAGATTCTGCCGGATGCGAATAATACATTTGTTCGATTGAGCCAGGGCACGCTGGATTTTGCCGACCGGATCAGACCGACCGATTTTACCGAATTGACAAAAGCGTCGGGACCGATGCGGGCAATCGATGTCGGCCCGGGACTCAGCATCGATCACATTTGGTTCAATTTGAACACGGCGGATCCGAGCGGAAAGCCGCTGGATAATCAGATAAAACGCGGATGGTTTAGCGACAAAAGGTTTCGCCAGGCCATAGCGACGGCGATCGACCGCGGATCAATCACATCGATCACGCTTCAGGGCCTGGCGTCGCCGCTTTATGGATTTGTCTCGCCGGGAAATCGCGTGTGGATCGATTCGAACCTGCCCAAGATCGAGTACAGCGTCGAAAGGGCCGATCAAATGCTCAAGGATGCGGGTTTTCAAAAAGGCGGGACCGCCGAAGCCCCCGTTCTATCCGATGCTCAGGGAAATCCGGTTGAATTCACTCTGATCTTTCCGGCCGAGAACGAGCCTCGCAAATTGATCGCGGGTGTCGTTCAGCAGGATCTCAGCCGTCTTGGTATAAAACTTAACGTGGTGCCGATCGAGAATGCCGCCATATCCGACCGCTGGTCAAAAACGTTTGATTACGACGCGATGTTATTTGGTTTGTCGCAGACGGATATCGAGCCGTCGTCGTATCAGAATTTTTTGCTGAGCAGTGCGGGCACGCATCAGTGGCAGCCAAAACAGAAAGAGCCGGCGACCGAGTGGGAAGCACGGATCGATAAGCTGTTTGCTGAACAGGCCGTCGAATTGGACCCGGCTAAACGCCTTGCTTTGTTTTCTGAGATCCAGCAGATAATGCGCGAGGAAATGCCGGTAATACCAATCGCGGCCCGCCACATTGTGGGGGCCGCGCATTCCAAAATTGGAAATTATTCACCGAGCAGCATATTTCCTTATTCACTTTGGAATGTCGATGAGTTGTTTATAAAACAGTAAGCCCCAACACTCCATAAGTTAAATAATTACCGTCAAACCCGGGCCGGGGACGTTAACGCCCCTGGCCGCTCTTTATCGTAAAGTCAACCGCTTTGTTCACGTTTCCGCGAACGCGATAGACATAAGTTCCTGTCGGCAGACCGTCAAGATATATCTTTCGATGATCCGCAATGGCGATCAAATGGCCTTTGTCGTCCCATAATTCAAAATAGATCGTCTGATCGCCGTGATTTTGATTGATCAGAGCATCCAGCAGCGAGTGGCGGAGTTCGAATCTGATCTCGATATACGATTGGCCGACGTTTAACGTGTCCGAATACCGTTCGTCAAATCTGCCGCCGGAGTTTGGATTTGGCGTCGGTTCAGGTGTCGGAGTGGGGGTCGGATCAGGCGTTGGGCTCGGCGTCGGATCAGGTGTCGGTGTCGGCGTCGGATCAGGTGTCGGAGTTGGAGTCGGATCCGGCGTCGGATCAGGGGTCGGAGTTGGCGTTGGGGTTGGATCAGATCCGCCCGAGACGTCAAAATCCGAACCTGTGGCGTTATCAGAACTCAAAAGCAAACCGCCCGAGAGCGATGAACCGATCAATATCTGCGATCTTGCCTGCGTAGTAGTGGATGTTGTGCCGAGTACGTTAGCACCGACCGCGGCATTGATCTTATCGAGCGACAACCGGATCGTGATCTCGTTTCCGACTATTTGGCCCGAATCGGCGTTCCCGATCGTTTCCTGATTCTGGGTTCCCGTTGCAAGCGTTGTGATCTTGCCGTACTTGAATGTTGTCGCTGTCTCGTCGTTTGATGCCGTGACAAAGACCTGCACCGCTCCAAAACCAGACTGCATCGTCCACCGCATGTTTAGCGTACGAACCGAGGCATCGGTGACGATCAGACGATAGACCAACTGATTCGTCGCGGCGTCATATTGGAAATAGCCTCGGCGGATATCCTGAGCGGTCGTTCCAAGCTGGTCATCTGCAGCATCGACTATCTGCGGAGCATTCGGGTCGTC
>JBGTCS010000171.1:0-11236 GCA_041748715.1 Pyrinomonadaceae bacterium
ATTCGAAACGGCCCGCGGAATATCGACCGCCCTCGCCAACGAAACAGGCTTGCCGTTATCAACGCTCTCGGCCAAGGCCAGGGATGCGAGATCGCGTTCGATAAGTCCGGCGAGGCGGATCAAAATATCGTGACGCGATTCGGCCGACAAGCCGGACCATGCGGGAAATGCCGCGGCCGCCGCATCCACGGCGAGATGCACGTCACGGTCGTCCGAATCGGCGATCAGCGAGTAAACCTGCCCGGTTGACGGATTGAAATTATCGAGGTACTCGCCCGAGGCGGGTGAGACCAATTCGCCGCCGATATAGTTAAGGATCCGTTCCATTTATTTGATCTTTCCGTATTTACGAAGGATTTCTTTCACTCTGTCAGTCGGGAGAGCCTCGACCGTACGTTTGTCACGCCCCGTCATGGTGGTCGCCTTGAAAAGTGAGTTTAGAATTGCCTCCTCCGTCGCCTCGATCACCGCCTGAAAAAGCGGCGACATGGCATCATTGCCTAAAACCCTGATATCGCGGATGTTCTGTGAAGCATTTATCCGGTTTGCAGTCGAAAATGCGATAGCGTAATCGCCACTGCCGTTTGTCATGGACGATCCTGTCCGGGCCAATCCGGCCATCGAACGGGATGCGAGCCTTGAGAGCTGCCGATGATCCAGCGGCGCGTCGGTAGCGATCACGATGATTATCGAACCATCCGCTTTGTCAGAACCGACCGACGCATCTTTGCCTGGCGAGCCCGAAAACCTACCCACCCCTTCTTTTAAGTAATATTTGCCGAGTTCAATCCCGACGGGCACACCGTCAATCGATAAAACGCCCCCAAAGTTGGACTGCACCAGTATCCCGACCGTGTGGCCGCCGAGAGCCGTTGGTAGTTTTCGTGAGGAAGTGCCGATACCGCCTTTCCAACCAAATGCCACTGTCCCGGTTCCCGCTCCGACCGAACCTTCGTCAACCGCATCGCCCTTCGCATTTTTTATGGCGCTGAAAACGTCGTCGCGTGTAATATGGCGACCGCGGATATCGTTGAGCCCGCCGTCGTTTGTCTCAGCTACTACTGGATTGATCGATCTGACGTCTTCGTTACCCGGCAAAGCAAGCATCCAATCCATCAAAAAGTCGCCGGTTTTGGGAACGGAAAGGGTCGAGGTCAGCAATATCGGAGTTTCGATCTCACCGAGTTCGTTAACCTGTGTCGACCCCATCAATTTACCAAAACCGTTTCCAACAAATATCGCAGCCGGCACTTTTTCACGAAACAGATTTCCAGCATGCGGAATGATAGCCGTTACTCCCGTTCGAACATTGTCGCCTTTTATAATTGTTGTTTGACCAACCGTGACGCCCGGAACATCAGTAATCGCATTAAACTGTCCCGTCGGTAAAATCCCCACGGAAATTCCGATCTCTCGGCTGCGGGGACGTTTTTCCTGAGCCGCCGCAATTGATATCAATAGAAAAACCGCAACGGCAATAAGGAATGTCTTTGGGATAAAATGTTGCATATATCTAGCTTATAGGCCGTCCCAATTCAGATAGCTGGCAAACTTGCGGTATTTACACCTTTGCGAATGTCAGTCCCGTCTGACCTTGATATTTTCCGCCACGATCCTCATAGCTCACGCCGCAATCCTCGTCGGATTCAAAGAAAAGTATCTGGCCGATGCCTTCGTTTATATAGACGCGCAGCGGCAGATTTGCCAAATTTGCGATCTCAACGACAAGACGCCCAGTCCAACCCGCCTCGAGCGGTGTCGTGTTAACCAACAGTCCCGCGCGGGCATAGGTCGACTTGCCGAGAGCGATACCGGTCACGTTTCGCGGCATTTTGAATGTTTCAACCGTTACGCCGAGGCCGTAATGATGAGGCGGCAGGAGGTAATATTTCGCTCCGTCGTCGGCCATATGAACTTGCGGTTCGATCAGCGACAATTGGTCATCAAAATATTTCGGGTCGATCTCTTTGCCGTGAACCGACGAAAATATGCGAAAGCCATCATCCGCAAGGCGCATGTCGTAGCCATAGCTCGAGCAGCCCGCAGAAATTATCCTTTTGCCGTCAACTTCGCGAACAAGATTCGCCAAAAACGGAGAGATCATTCCCTCTTCGTCAGCCATTTTCCGCAGCCAAATATCAGATTTGATCGTCATAATTATTCACCAATCGTTGTGGCGACGGTTAATATAAAACCGGATTCGTCATTAGCATAACTTCCCGATTCCGTGCCCAAGCTCGCGCGTAAGCAAGGGCGTACCATTGAACATGCGTATTACGCCCTTGCTCACGCTCGGGCTTGCGCATTAGGGCATCAATCTCAAAAACGTCCAACGTCGAATCTGGGACAAATTAATCAATTGTCGAAATTCTATAATACAAAAAGGCGATAAACCCGAACAGTCTATCACCTTTGAAATCCAAAATTCGAATCCGCCCTCGAGTCAAAGCGGAAGCGTGAGCCGCTCAATCTTAATCGTCCCCTCGCCGATGGTAAATTTTAATGGAGCCCCGCCGACACCGGCTGTCGCGATGATCGATCTGTCTGTAAACGGCACCTTGCGCTCGCGTGGTTTGAGATCCGGAACGAGATTTTCGATCGACCCGGATTTCAGAACGAGGGCGTCGATTTCAGCGCTCATATTTGACGGGAGCCGCACATTCAAACTACCTGCTCCAACCTGCAAATTTGCCGAACGGCCCCGCCACCCGCGAACACCTAATGCAACGTCGAGCGAACCGCTGCCGATCGTAATCTCGGTGCTGCCGCTGACGATCTCGATGTTGGCGCGGCTTTCGAGAAAGTTTATCCGCATCGAGCCTTCGGTTCCGGTGACCGTCAAATCACCGACTCCGCCATCGATCTCAATGTCCGAATATCGCGGAACGGTGACACGATAATTGATAGCGAACGGCAACGAGAGTAGGTTTTTTGGAAAATTCTTTGGCAGTTTTTTAAGGCCAAATTTATTGTGATTGCCAACGGTGATGATCGAAGTGCGGATCGAGCTTTCGTCGGTAATAAACCCGGTAATCTCGGCCAGCTTTGACAGGTCTGCTTCATTTCCTGCCTCAAGCTCGATCTCCGCGACGATCTCGATCTCATTTTTCGCGGAACCGACTACCGTTACAGATCCTTTTGGTGCCCCGGTGATAACAATAGAGCCGCCCGCCCCAAAATCGAACCGTTCCGTTTTTGTGATCGTTCGTTTTACGGACGCGGGTGCCTGGGCTCCCGCAGAAGCGAAAAATACAGCGACCAGAACGGCCGTCATGATTGCTCCAGTTTTATTCATTAGTATTCGCCGAAATTGATCGGTGCAAAAGGTCGGGGCTCTCACCGCTACATGTGTTATCGCCGGATAAAACCAATCGTTCCACGCTGGTTTGTAACGGTCAAATCTGCTTTGCCATCGCCAAATCGTCCGACGACCCGACGACCGTCACTAGTGAAACTTAGATTTGAGTTAGCAAAGGCTCCAAGCGTGATACTCCGGGTTGACGGAGCTGTCGCAACGAGCCTAAACGAAGATGTAAATGGAATCCGCAGATTGATATTGCCCCGCGTCGACGAAAATCTATACGTCCCGCCGCCCTGAATCTCACCGTCAAAAAAGATATCGCCCAGAACATTTTCCGCCGAGACTGCGCTCGACGCGATATTCATCAATGTGATATCGCCTTCGCTAGTTATATGAGCTCGCACCAGCGTGCTCCGAACGTTAGTTACAGCCAAATTGCCGATCATCGTTTCGATATCAACCATTGACGAATAGGGCACCCGAATCACGAAATTGACATTTCCAACCTCGTTCCGGCCCTGATTATCACGGACCAGATTTATTAGGATCGTCCCGCTGAGGCTTTGCGGAACGATAATAGCGGCGGGCGATTCGAGCGATGCTGAAATATTGACCTCAGAACGATCCCACCCTTCGACCGTTACAGTTCCCGAACGGTTCAATAGTGTAAGCCGAACATTCTGGCCGGCTGGATATGTCCGCGAAAATTTCTTTTGCGCCGAAGTGTCGTCAGCAACGGCCAACAAGAAAAAAACTACGCTCAAGAGGATCGTAGTTTTTGCGAGGCTTATTCGCCTGTTACGATTTTTGTTTTTACAAATCATTACTAAATACTAAAGGGCCGCAAAATCGCGCAACAGATTCATCTTTTCGTTCAAGACCGAATCCAGCATCTCGCCCGAAAGCTCGTCCTCGGGATCTTTCTGCAGAATGATCGTGTAATCGTTTACCGATTCCTGTATGGCCTGTAGATTTCGGTCAAATGCGTCGCGCGTAGCCCGATCCCATTGCTGCCGTCTCGACTGAACCCGGGCGTTCCAATAATCGATCGCGGCATGTTGTTCCTTTACACGACGGTCACGCGCCTGCTGGGGCGTTTCCATCAAACCGACCTTACTTAAAACTTTTTCAAACGTCGTCTGCGATGCCGATGAACGCGTCGTAAAATCAGCGTCCGCCGGCTGGGAATAATTCTGAATGGCGACAAACGTCAGCAGCGAACTGATAACGGCGATGCAAAGCACGGCCGCCGACACCTGTAAAAACGAAAGCTGCCAAATTCGTCGCCGGGGTTCTTCAACCGGTAGCGGTGGAGCGGCCTTTGCATCGTTTTCGATAATGTTATTTATACGGCACCAAAGAGCTCTGGAATTAGGCGGCATACCCTCGGAGGGCAAATCGATCGTGCAGACATCGAGGATCGAGGAAAAATCTTCGCAAACAAAAGCACATTCAGCGCAGATCGCAAGGTGGTCGCGCATTTCCGACGCCAAAGGTTCCTCCAGCTCGCTATCCATAAAAACGCTGATCAGATTTTTACACTCGTCGCAATTCATAACTATAACCCGGGCATTTGGGCCCGTCACGCCGTAAGGCGTCAACCAAATTCGCCTTGATACAACCTAATAGATTAGTGCAGGTCGGATAGAGTTGCCTTTCACAACTTTGTTTTTCTCCGGTTCACTGGTAAAAATCGGCACAAAAAACACGAACAACGTTTTGCCTTGTTCGTGTTCCTTTTTATAAATATTTTTCTAAGCCGTTTGCTTAATTAAAAGCCCGCGAAGTTTGAGCCGCGCTTTGTGGAGCTGCGATTTCGATGTTCCAACCGAGATACCCATCTTGCGCGCCACTTCTTCGTGCTCAAATCCCTCAACGTCATGCAAGATGAATACGTTTCGATAGCCGTTGGGCAATTCAGCAATTGCATTTTTGAGGGCAATGCGGTCAACGACCTGCATCCTATTTGGATTCGAAGTACCGCGAACCGTTTGCTCCGGGATCTCTCCATCCTCAGAAGTGCGCTCATTTTTGACGCTCCGTTTACGGAAGTGCATCAACACCTGATTGACCGTCAATCGATGAAGCCATGTCGAGAATGCCGAATCGCCGCGAAAACTTCCGATCTTGCGAAATAATTGAATAAAAACTTCTTGAGTGAGGTCCTCGGCTTCGGTCTGGCTGCTCGTCATCCGCAGGCAAAGGCTGTAGGTCCGGCGATGATAACGCTCGTAAATCAGCTCAAATGCCGCGATGTTGCCATCTGCTGCAAGGCGGCAAAGCTCAAAATCCGGGGCCGTCGACTCAAACGCCGCAGCCTGGAGATCCTGCTTCCGCAGGCCGTCTGCCACAGACAACGAAACGTCTGACGACGGTACTCCGATCCCAAACACAACATCCTGTTCGATCGCCACCGAGTGTGGATCCATAATCACTCCAAAAATTCTTTGCCTGATTGTAATACTTCTGCGTTGCCTATGATGCCCGCCTCCCAAGCCGGGTTGCTTTAGTTACCCGATGATTTTAAGTCTAAATTGATCAAAGGTAAAGCAGAATTTTCTTATCGGTGACCAAGTTATTTCCAAACGACTCTTTGTTGATCATAATTATATCATCCGATCTCGTCAGGACTTATGTAGACAGTTACGAGACTTTAAGTTTTAAGGTTTCTTTTGATTGGCCAAAGGCTTCGTGCTAAAATCGGCACCACATTCCAACTCGTTTCAAACTGGAGAAAAATTGATGTCTCATCGTGTTCTGAAAGCATTTTTCTGTCGTAAAGCGTCTGTCCGTTTCATCAGTATCCTGGCCGCGATATTTACTGGTACTGTGGGATTAACCTCTCTCAATGTCAGTGCACAAAACACCGGCGGTACTCGTCTTCTTCGAATGCCGACGGTTAGCTCGTCGCAGATCGCGTTTGCGTATGCTCAGAATATTTGGGTCGTGCCGCGTGCTGGCGGAGCGGCCCGACGCATTACAAGTTTTCAGGGCCAGACATCGAATCCAAACTTTTCGCCCGACGGGAAATGGATAGCGTTCAGCGGTGAATATGCCGGGAACATGGATGTCTACATTGTCCCGGCCGAGGGCGGCGAGCCAAAGCGTCTGACGTGGCATCCCGGAAGCGACCTTGTACAGGGTTGGACTCCAGACGGTCGATCCGTAATGTTTTCGACAACCCGCGCAACATGGTCGCCGAGCGGAGCACCGCGTTTTTGGACCGTTCTCATAAGTAGCGGTGTCGAAGAACCAATGCCGCTTCCCCGTGGCTTTCAAGGAAAGATTTCGGCTGACGGCTCAAAGATCGCATACCGGATGAACAATTCCTGGGACGACGAACGCCGCAATTATCGCGGCGGCCAAAACCGCCCGATCTGGATCGTCGATCTTAAAACCTTCGATCTTGTATCGCCGCCATGGACGGATTCAAAGGACATTGATCCGGTCTGGGCAGGCGATACGGTTTACTTTATTTCGGATCGGGACAATGTCGCAAATATCTGGTCTTACAATGCCGGTTCAAAAAAACTTGCGCAGGTTACAAAATTTACTGATTTTGACGTCAAAACATTGGATTCAGGCGCTGGCGTGCTCGTCTTTGAGCAGGCCGGATTTATTCATGAATTAGACCTAAATAACGGTAAGCAGCATATCGTCAATATCAATGCCGCGGGCGATTTTTCTTGGATGATGCCTCGTTGGGAAGACGTAACGAGCCGAATGACAAACATCTCGCTTTCACCGACCGGCAAACGCGTTTTGGTCGAGGCACGCGGCGAAGTTTTTACGATCCCGGCTGAAAAAGGCGATGTTCGAAATCTGACAAACTCAAGCGGATCGGCCGAACGCGACCCAGCTTGGTCGCCCGACGGAAAATATATTTCGTATTTTAGCGACAAATCCGGCGAGTATCGCGTGCACATCGTCGCACCCGACGGCCTCACGCCGCCGCGCGAGATCGCTTTGGATAAACCGACTCACTATTACACTGCCTCGTGGTCGCCCGATTCGAAAAAGCTGCTTTTCAGCGATACAAATCTGCATGTCTGGGTTTTGGATGTCGAAACGGGTAAAGCGAAAGACGTTGGCAATGACCCGTGGATGGTCCCGTCGCGCACCCTCAATCCGACTTGGAGCCCTGATTCAAAATGGGTCGCTTATGCCAGCCGGCTCCGGTCGATGTATCACGCGATTTTTATTAGCAATGTCGAAACCGGTGAGACAAAACAGGTTACCGACGGGCTTGCAGACGCAGTTTGGCCCGCCTGGGACGCAAACGGTAAATATCTTTGGTTTTTGGCGTCGACGGACTTTGGCCTTCGCTCACAATGGCTCGATATGACCTCGTATGACCATGATGTGAATTTTGGACTCTACCTCGCGGTGTTAAAGAAAGGCGATGCGAGTCCGCTGCTGCCCGAAAGCGACGAAGACAAAGGCGTCGGTTCCGCTTCGCCGACCCCGAATACTCCCGGCGTCCGGCCAGCGACTGCGGCCAGTGGCGAGACCGCTGCAAATGAACAGCCCGGCGGTCAGGCGCAGACGCGTCCGAAACCCCCCGTTAACGTCCAGATCGATTTCGACGGCCTTGCAAAACGTATAATTTCAGTGCCCGGCGTTCCGGCACGACAGTATTCCAGCCTTTCCTCCGGGGCCGACGGCACAGTCTTTTACCTTGAAGCCGGTCGCGCGGGCCAACCCGGCCCGGGGGCCGGAAACGATCTGATCCGATATAGGCTAAGCGACCGCAAAGCGGCACCTTTTGTAAGCGGTGTCGCTGCGTACAATGTTAGTGCGGACGGTCGTAAACTCGTCTATCGAGCTGCCGGCGGGGGAGGTCAGGGCGGAGGCGGAGGAGGAACTCCACCGGCACCATCGCTGTTTCTGGTCGATGCCGACAAGACGCCGCCCCCAGCCAATTTGGGTCGTCTGACCTCGACAACTCTGCGGATGTATTTGGATCCGAAAGAAGAATTCACGCAGATTTTTAACGAGGGCTGGCGTAATCAACGCGATTACTTATACGTCCCGAATATGCACGGCACCGATTGGGCAAAGGCCAAACAGATGTATAGCCCGATGCTTGCTCACGTCAGGCACCGGGCCGATCTTAATTATTTGCTCGATATGATGGGCGCCGAGATCGCTATCGGTCACTCGTATGTACGAGGCGGCGATATGCCGGATGTGCCAAATTTCCCTGGCGGTTTGCTTGGTGCGGATTTTGCGATTGAGAATGGACGCTATCGCGTGACTCGTATTTACGACAACGAAAACTGGAATCCTGATCTCCGATCTCCGCTGGCAACACCCGGTTCCACTGTGGAAGTTGGCGAATATATCCTCGCCATAAACGGGATCGAGTTAAAAGCGCCCGACAATATATTTCGATTGCTGGATGGAACGGCGAATCGGCAGGTCTCACTGACGGTTAATGATAAACCTTCGATGGACGGATCCCGACGCGTGACCGTCGTTCCGGTGACGAGCGAACAAGGCCTGCGGACCCGTGCCTGGGTCGAATCAAACCGGCGGCTCGTCGAAAAGCTTTCCGACGGGCAGCTCGCCTACGTTTATATCCCGAATACCGGGCAGCCCGGCTACACCAGCTTTAACCGGTATTATTTTGCTCAACAGGATAAAAAAGGAGTGATCATCGACGAACGCTTTAACGGCGGCGGCTCGGCGGCGGACTATATTATCGATGTTTTGCAGCGGGATTTTGACGGCTACTTTAACAATGTCGCCGGTGACCGATATCCGTTTACAAGCCCGGCGGCCGGAATTTGGGGCCCCAAGGTGATGATCATCAACGAAATGGCCGGCTCCGGCGGCGATCTGATGCCGTATATGTTTCGAAACCGAAAGATCGGCCCGCTCGTCGGCAAACGCACATGGGGTGGCCTGGTACATACGGCCGACACGCCGCCATTTGTTGACGGCGGTTCGATGATCGCACCGCGAGGCGGATTCTTTACCCGCGACGGCCGTTGGGCAGTCGAAAACGAAGGCGTCGCACCTGACATCGATGTCGAAAACTGGCCCAAAGACGTGATCGCCGGTCGCGATCCGCAACTCGAACGCGCCGTTCAGGAAGCCATGCGGATGCTAAAAGAAAAACCAGTTACCCGTTCGACCAAAGAGCCACCGCCCCCAACCTGGGGCACCCGGCCAAAACCGTGGTGATCCGGAGGATCGCCGCACGATTTCAATCACCGAACCGTCAAATTGATAGGATTTGACGGTTTCGAATCCCCATTTCTGGCAATGATCGTAAACTCGCCCGAGGCAAGGGTCATCGGAATGGCTTCGATAAGTTTTTCCGACAGTCGTGAATGTTCCAGCAGGACCTTGTTTGGGATCTTACATGGCCGGACCGAGGGACAGTCTTTTCCGATCACCTCGATGTAAATAGTCATCGGTTCAAGGTCGGTTCCCGTAACATTAACAAGGAACTCTTTGCCAGCGACGGGCTGAGAGACTGGTGTGACCGCTTCAAGCGAAGGAGTAGGGCGGGTGGTACGGGCGGTTGTTGACTTTTCAACGAACCATTGTCCGTCAACCTTTCTCAGAAAATAATCTACAAAGTACGGGCCGACAGGCTTTATCTGAAGCAGGGTATTGTCGAAGCTGTAATTAGCGACCTGCCACTTTTCAAGCACGCGAGCGGTTGCTTGATCGCGAGTAGTGTTGATTTCCACAGATTGGAAATCAAACCGCTCGTACTTCGTTTCGTCACCATACTTCCGGTTTTCGGCTAAAAGTTTTTCAACCGACTGCCGGATACGTCCGCGGTCGAAATTCATACTGCCGTCTATTTCATTGGTCCAATATTTATCCAGGTCTGTCTCTTGAAACGCCTGCGGATTTTTGTAGAGCACCATCGATTCGTACAACTGAGACTCTTTTACCACGCGCCTCACTTCTAACTCATCATCGATGGGCTGCCATTTCCAAAACGCGAGGCCGATCAATACAAGCAACGCGATCAGGCCGGCTGCGACATAATGTTTTTTACGCGATGACGATACCGGCGCTTTTTGATAATTAAGATCATCACCTTGCGGGCCCGTTCCGCGAAACGGGTCCCTCGATCCGGGAATTTCGGCGGGCTCTGTAATAGGACAGAGAAAGCGGTAACCACGGCCCCTGAGATTCTCAAAATATTCTTTGTCCAGTTCGTACTGAGCAAAAAGCCGTCGAAGTTTGCTGATATGTTGGTTGACCCTGGCGGGATCAACCCCGTACTCGACGCCGGGCCAGACCGCATCGATTATCTCCTCGTAACTTGCGAAACGCTCCGCTCCGGCGAGGATCGATGCCAGAACTTGCAGCGAATGCCTTTCAGCAGCTTTAACGACCTCGCCATTGCGGTACAGAATCACCGCGTCTGCGTCAAAGCGAAACCCGTCAAACTCGTACATCTCGGGGGAGGAAATGGCCATAAAAACCTGATTTATTACGGATTCATATTATTGTCACTATTTCTCAACCCAATTTTTATAGACAATCCGGGAATCGCGGCTATGATGCATTCACACAAACAGTGTTTTCGCATGTGCAATTTTATGAGAAATTGTGGCGAGAGGGATTCTACCACCAATTCACGGACAGGACAAAGAGAATGAACAAGAAAATAATCGCTTCAATCGCTGTAATTGTATTCGTGGCGATTTTTGCCGATATCAGCGGCCAAGCCGCCCGCGAAACACTCACCAACGCAAAGGTCCTCGAAATGGTCCGGATGGGCCTCAGCGAGGCCTTGATCGTCGCAAAAATTAATAAATCCGAATGCCAATGCGACACAACCACCGCCGCCATCACAAAACTAAAAGCAGCCAAGGTGTCCGATTCGATCATAATGGCCATGATGGACGCTTCACCGGGAGGCTACAGCGATTCGCAACCACCGCCGCGAACTGATAACCTCTC
>JBGTCS010000172.1:0-2818 GCA_041748715.1 Pyrinomonadaceae bacterium
GTTATCGACGGCTGCGGCGATTATAACGAGCGGGTTCGCGTGCCGGGAGGCTTTTATTTACAAAACCCGCCGCGTGAGCGGATTTTTACAACGGACTCCGGTAAAGCGAACTTTATATCGTCGCCACTCGAAAAGATCGAATTGAAAAAAGGTCAACTTTTACTGACTACCATCCGTTCGCACAATCAATTTAACACCACGATCTATGGTCATAGTGATCGCTATCGCGGGATCGAAGGCGAACGGCGGGTCATATTTCTCAATCCCGATGATATTGCCGAAATGGGTCTGCAAAAAGGCCGGGTCGTTGATCTGACCAGCCATTTTGATGACGGCGAGCGTCACGCTTACCGGTTCATTGTGGTTCCGTATCCGATCCCGAGGAGTTGTGCCGCCGCTTATTTTCCAGAAGCGAATCCACTTGTTCCGCTTGGGAGTGTTGCCAAAAAAAGCCAGACCCCGACCTCAAAATCGATCATCATCACGATCCAGCCGACAGACGAGGTCGCGGGGAAATTCGACCCGGATTACGGGGTAGGGTAGTGATCGGAATTCCGGTGCAAAACCGTGAAGCGTTTTTAGGGAAGTGATAAACCGTGTAAATACTACTTTGCAATCGCCTAACTCTTCCTTTGCGTCTTTGCGGCTCTGCGGGAGAAGATTTTCCCGCGGAGCCGCAAAGACGCAAAGAAGAAAAGAATCCAATGAAAACTTACAATCCGGTTTAACGACGAAGTCGCCGTGGATGAACAGATAAAACAAATGAATATCGAAGCATATATTTTGATCGGCGGGCGATCATCACGGCTGGGCCGCGATAAAGCGTCGGTCAAATTTGACGGCGTTTCGCTCGCAGAACGAACGGCCAACACCATCGAAAGAGCGATCTCGCCATCGCGGACGACACTGGTCGCCGCCAACGAATTTCAGTTGTTGAGTTTGGCGGGAATAGAGCTTTCGCTGCCCTTTGTTTTTGATCTGTATGAAGGCCGCGGCCCGTGGGCCGGGCTTCACGCCGCGTTGGCAAATGCGCGCTCCGAATGGATACTGGTTCTTGCCTGCGACCTTCCGCTTATTTCGGTCGAACTTTTGAGCCTGCTTTCTGAAATGGTCGCTGACGATCTTGATGCCGTCGTGCCGGTCCAGCCGGATGGAAAAGTTCAGCCATTGTGTGCGTTATATCGGGTCAAATCATTTCTGGAGATTGTTGAACGCCCTTTATTGACTGAGCGGCCGACGCCGCCGCTTCGGGCTGTTTTCGAAGAAGTGAGGACGCGGCTTGTCGAGTTTGACGAGTATAAAGATCTGCCGGGTTCCGATCATTTCTTTCTTAATATGAATTCACCCGCTGACCTTCAGCGAGCGACGGAGATCATCGAAAATGGCCAAAACGCGAGGTGAATGACGGGGCTCATTTTGTTTAGTGCACCGCTGTGGCAAGATATTAAGAATGGAAGTGGTTTTAGATAAACTTCACGAAGAGTGCGGTGTTTTTGGCATTTTTGGACATCCGGAAGCATCGACGCTGACACAGCTCGGGCTGTTCGCTCTCCAGCACCGCGGTCAGGAAGCATGCGGTATCGTGTCGGCTGAAAACGGCGATCTTCATCAGTTTCGCGAGATCGGCCTTGTCGCGGATGTCCTGAATAAAAGCGTTCTGCGGCGTCTGACTGGCTCGAGCGCGATCGGCCACACAAGGTACTCAACGACCGGAAAAAATACGATCAAAGAGGTGCAGCCGTTTTCTGTCGCCTGCCAGCACGGCAAGGTCGCGGCTTGTCACAACGGAAATCTGCCGTTCGCCGACGAAAGGCGAAATGAGTTGGAAAAGGCGGGAGCGATCTTTTCGTCGACCTCGGACACCGAGACTATTCTTCACGATATCGCGCGAACTCCTGCAAAAAATATCAAGGACGCAATCAAAACGGTTCTGAGTCGAACCGAAGGTGCTTTTTCGCTGCTGTTCCTGACGCCGACCGAGATGATCGCGGTGCGCGACCCGCGCGGGTTTAGGCCGCTCGTTCTCGGCAAATTTCAGGACGCCTGGTGCGTCGCTTCGGAAACCTGTGCATTTGACCTGATGGATGCGGAATATGTTCGCGAGATTGCACCCGGAGAAATGCTGATAATCGATGCCGACGGTATTCATTCGTCGATGCCGTTTGAGACAAAACCGGTTTCGGTTTGCACATTTGAACACGTTTATTTTTCACGCCCCGATTCGACAATCTTTGGAAAATCCGTCAACGAATCGCGTCACAAGATGGGCAAACAGCTTGCTATCGAACATCCGGTCGAGGCCGACTTGGTCGTTCCGGTCCCGGATTCGGGCGTGGCGGCATCAATCGGTTATGCGACGCAATCGGGCATTAATTTTCGACAGGCGATCATCCGCAACCATTACGTCGGTCGAACATTTATCGAGCCTTCGCAATCGATCCGCTCATTCGGCGTCCGCCTCAAGCTCAATCCAATAAAAGATCTTATTAACGGTCGGCGGATAATTCTTGTCGATGATTCGATCGTGCGGGGAACAACGTCGAAAAAGATCGTCGAAATGGTCCGCGATGCCGGGGCCACTGAGGTCCATATGCGGGTTTCGTGTCCGCCGACGACGCATTCGTGTTACTACGGTGTCGATACTCCCGACCGCGACGACCTGATCGCCGCAAAAATGTCAGTTGACGAGGTTCGCGAATACATCGGAGCCGACAGCCTCGGCTATCTCTCGCTCGAAGGAATGTTAGAAGCTATCGGCGTCGATTCATCCACCTCATGCAACGCCTGCTGGACCGGGAAGTATCCGACGTTGATAGCC
>JBGTCS010000173.1:0-9811 GCA_041748715.1 Pyrinomonadaceae bacterium
AGGCCTTTCCAATCCGTGGCCGGATCGCTCCCGTCAACGGGTTTTGTCCAGTCAAATTTTGTATCTCGTCTTGGTATGTAATTCGTATGAAAATAGGCAATATTGCCCTTATTATCGGCATAAAGCGTATTGTTTGAGGAATTGGCGTGGAGATCCATTATCTTTCGAAATTCCTTGTAATCCTTTGCCTTGGTTCTGCCATACGACTGCATCAACGCCTTAACAGGTTCGTTCATCAACGCGATGCTGACCCATTTATCACCCTCTGCACGGATGATTGGGCCGTGATGAGTGCGAAAAACTGCGATGCTCTTGGCCGAAATCCCTTTATCCGTTTTAAATGGAATCAAAATACGTGAAACCATTACGGGGCGTTCCTCTGAGCCATAATTGTAATAGTATTTATCGCCTTTTTTCACTATCGTTTCGAGATATTCGTCAATAGCATCGACCGAACTCGACGTGTGCATCCAGCCAAGATTTTCATTAAATCCCTGATATATAAAAAACTGTCCCCAAGTCGAAGCACCGTATGCATTTAGACCTTCGTCACTGGTCATCTGGAGTTCCGATCGGAAAAAGAATGACGTATGCGGGTTGATCAAGAGCATCGCATTTCCGTCCTTTGTATTTGCCGGAGCGATTGCGATACCGTTCGAGCCGGATGGCTCTTTTAAATGGTCTTCTACCAGATTCACTGCAACTGGCATGCGATCTCCTCCGTAAAAACCGCGAAGCTGAGCCAGATTGATCGACTCAATATCACCCCCTATGCTGCCTTCGCTAAAGGTCAATGGCATCCATGGTTCGAATTTTGTGATAACGCGGGGTTTTACCTCTGGGTGGGTCGCAAGATAAAAATTTAGCCCGTCTGCCCATGCGTTCATCAGAGCCTTTAGCCAGGCGGGCGACGACTCATATTGTTCTTTGATGACCTCCGGATCTATAAACATCTTCATTCTAAGATCGCTCCAAATTGCCGACTCGCCTTCGGCCTCAGCAAGCCGACCCATCGAATTAAGGTAATTTGTTTCGATCCGATTGAAATCATCCTCTGCTTGCGCGTAGATCGCACCAAAGACCGCATCAGCATCTGTTTTGCCTTTAACATGAGCAATTCCCCAATCGTCTCTCGTTATCTGGACATTTTGCGCCAGTTTTTCCAACCGGCTTAATTCAGAATTTGAAACCGCTGGAACGCCGCTGGCAACAAGAGCAGAAGTAAAAATTACAGCAAACAAAAGTACGAACTTTTTCATTTAAGAGGTCTCCCAAAAAGTGTTGAAATGTGACGGAATAATTATGCCACTTAGTTCACAATTACCCCAATTTCAAAAATTAACGCCAAATTATTAAACAAATTTAGGTTTTTAGACGTTCAACGTGTCATGAATCTGCCGTCGGCGGTGTATTTATCGCAAGAAGAGATTCTTACAAAATTAATATTTATCCCGATCGCATATTTTATTCCAGGAGTACGTATGAAGTCACATAATGCTATCCATACCATTTTGGCGCTTAGTTCAATTTTAATTCTTACCCTTTTTTCCACTTCAACAGTAAGTTCACAGGCAGTAAATTCACAGGAAGTAAAATCAAAGCCTACCGGGCCATCAAACGCAGAAACAGTTATCCAGGCGGTCGCCCCTTCGTCAGAAACCGCAAAATCAAATTACGTACGAAAGGATATGCCTGTGCGGATTCCTCGAATGGAAACGCCGCCGGTTATTGATGGTGTCCTTAACGATGCGGTTTGGGAGACGGCTGCGGTATTTGGCGACTTTATACAGACCCAGCCGGGCGACAATGTCCCGCCAAAGCATCCAACCGAGGTCATGATGGCCTACGACTCCAAACACCTTTATATCGCGTTTAAGGTTATTCAGGACAAGAGTACAGTTCGGTCAACCGTTTCACGTCGCGATAACATATTTAACGACGATTTTATCGGTGTGTACCTCGACACATTCAACGATAAGCGCCAAGCTTACATTCTGTTTTTTAATCCGCTCGGCATACAGGCTGACGGAACACTGACTGAGGGCCGCGGTGAAGACTATAGCGTCGATCTTGTTTTTGAATCGAAAGGCGTCCTGACCGAGGACGGATTCACGATCGAAGCCGCAATTCCCTTTAAGTCTTTACGCTATGAGGCTGGTAAAGATAAGCAATGGGGCATACATATATTTCGCCGCGTTAAATACAACAACAATGAGCTGGATTCTTGGATGCCAAATAACCGCAGCCAGGCGGGCTCGTTGATTCAGGCGGGCCGTCTGACTGGTCTCGAAGGAATATCCACCACCCGTCAGCTTGAGATCAATCCAAGCTTTACACTTAGTGAAACGGGTCGCAGGTCACGATTTACTTTTAACAACGACCCGGCCGGCCGTTATGTAAATGAAGGAATAAAAGGCGATTTTGGAATGACGGCCAAGTTTAGCATTACTCCGACAGTTACCCTCGATTTTGCTTACAATCCGGATTTTGCACAGGTTGAGGCCGATGCTCCGGTAAGTACCGCAAACGTTAGGTTCCCGATTTTTTTCGCCGAAAAGCGGCCATTTTTTCTGGAACGAATTGATATTTTCCAGAGCGGTCTGAACCTTGTAAATACCCGTTCGATTGTCGATCCGGATATTGCCGCTAAGCTGACCGGGCGACGCGGCAAAAATACGTTTGGAATTCTTTATGCATCAGATAATGCTCCCGGCAACTATTCGGTCGACGAACGAGAAAGCCTTTTACACTGTCAACGTCAGCGTTTAGATAACCCGAATGCCGGAATCGTTTGTTCCATTGAACGATTTGTCGATAAAAATGCGGATATCGGAGTTCTCAGAT
This sequence comes from Pyrinomonadaceae bacterium, assembly GCA_041748715.1. GTDB lineage: Bacteria > Acidobacteriota > Blastocatellia > Pyrinomonadales > Pyrinomonadaceae > OLB17. Next base: position 2,845 of record JBGTCS010000173.1, read on the forward strand.
ATAAGCGAGATGTCGGGCGCGAAAACAATCTCGGATTTTTTGCTACGACCTATAATTTTGTCGAGCGTCACAATCACACAACCGGATTTGACGGGCGTTTTAAACTGGACCAAAAGACCGTTGTCGATTTTCAGGTGGTCGGAACCAATTCACGTCGCAATTTTTACAATCCTGACCTTAATCGAAATCAGTATCGAACCGGAAACGGTTTCGGATATCGCGGCAATTTTAACCGCTCGGGCCGAAACCTGAGTTTGAATCTTTCGGCAATCGGCAGAACGAGCGATTACCGGGCAGATGTTGGATTTACTAATCGAGTCGATACAAACAACATAAGCTCAAATGTACAATATCAATCTGATCGCGACGCTAAAAAAGCGATCATTTTCAAACGCTTATTCAATCAAACAAATATAAGTTACGACTGGCAGGGCCGATCTCAGAGGATGAGTTCAAATACTCAAGGTATGCTCGGACTGCAAAAGCAGTTTTTCGTAGGCGCCGGGGCCGTGTTTGGATACGAGAGGTTATTTGAACATGAGTTTGGACCCAGGCGTTCGGCAACCCAGCAAGGAGGCTTTTTTGGTCCGGATTCGGAGAGGTCGTCCGGCAATAAAGAAGTTTATGGATTTGTCGAAGCCACGCCGACTCGTCAGCTGTTTTTTCTGGTTGTTTACAGCCAGACTTTTGGTGCACTAGATTTTGATTTTGGTGCCGGACCAAAATACCCTCGTGTCAGTTCGCCCTATTTATCATGGTTCGAGAGGTGTGGACAATTTGCGGATTGTACCGAACCCGCTCCTGCCCTTGATCCCGGAGCCGGCGACCGGTCTTATATCGAAACGTCGGTCCGATATCAGCCAACGAGCGCATTGCAGCTTCAGATTAATTACAATCGTTCGCGGCTTGTCAGGAACGATTCCGGACGAGTAGCATTTGACGATAACATTTTGAGTTTTCGCTCGACTTATCAGTTTACTAGAAATGTATTTGCTCGAACGAGGATCGATTATTCAAATATCTCGAGCCGTATTCGGCCGCAGTTGGTGTTCGGATGGACACCAAGCCCGGGGACGGCTCTATACGCCGGCTATAACGACGATCTGAATTACAACGGGTTTAACCCGTATACCCGTCAACGTGAACCCGGATTCTCAGGAAACGGCCGAAGCTTTTTTATCAAGATGTCCTATCTTTTTAGAAGAAGCTTTTGATCTATTGTAAATAGTAATTAGAAAGCCGGATTCGTGTTCTGCGATCCGGCTTTTTATTTCAGTTTTAGATCATTCGATTCTCGGCCAGTTCGACCCGATAAATAATATAAGCACCGATGAAAAGGATTATGAGAGCTAGTATTCTATAATCAAATTCTAGTGACCATCTGTACAAAAAGGAGACTCAATTATGTTTGTAGCGGCAATTGAAAAGGCGGCGGGATTTACCCGGGCAATTCACACTATCGTCAGAACGTGGGGATCCGACAGGGTCATTCCAGGCTCGGCGACTTTATTTTTTATAAACGACGAAGGATGGGCGATGACTTGCGCCCATGTTGCCAAACAGATCGTCGATGGCCAGGCCATTGCTCAACGGTTTGAGACATTTAGAGAAGAACGGTCGAAGATTGAACCGGGCAAAAATCAGCGAAATGACCTCAACCAACTAGAGCGAAAATTAGGATTTAAACCGGGCGAAGCTCTCGAATTACACACTCGACTTATCGGCTGTGTTGAAGGAGACCTTGACCTCAACGTCATTTTTCACCCGACGCTCGATATCGCCCTGCTTAAATTTAGTAAATTTACCAAGATCCTCTGTGATAATTATCCGACCTTTGGACGCGATGGCTCCGATCTGAAGCAAGGTAAATCGATCTGCCGGTTGGGTTTTCCCTTTCCCGAATTTACTAATTATGGATACGACCCCGTCAGCGACACGATCGGTTGGACGACCGGCGGAAACGAGTTAACACCCCGATTTCCTATCGATGGGATGGTCACGCGTCACGTCGGCGACACCGACGGGAACATAATCGCCTTTGAACTGAGCACCCCGGGAATCCGTGGACAAAGCGGCGGTCCGGCATTTGATACCGAAGGTCGCGTTTGGGGAATGCAATCGCTGACAAAGCACCTCGATCTGGATTTTGATGTCGATGTCGAAGTGATGCGCGGGGCCAAGGTCAAACGGATTCAGGAAAGCGCGTTTCTACACTCGGGCGGTTGCATTCACGTCGATTCGCTAAAGAGTTTTATGAGCGAAAACGATGTAAAATTTCAGGAAGGATGATTAGCCGACAAATATAAGCAGTACACCGGACGGATCCCAGACGTGAAATATCTCCGAGCCACCCGCCAATTCAGGGTCGGAAATTCGAACGTTTGCATATTTCTCCGATTCGACAACGGTTTTTGCATGTTCGAACCAGCCCCGAATATCGTCGACATCGAATTTCATCATAAAATTATCGGCCCAATCCTTGACATAATAATTCTGCAGACGAAAACACGCTCCACCCAGCCGGCAGTCCATGGTTTCCCCAAAATCTTCGGTCAATTCGAAACCCAGATCGGCGTAAAAACCCTTGGACGCTTCAAAATCGAGCGATGGGGTGTAAACAAGTAATTCGTTGATAGTCCTGTCCATATTGCTTCTACGTTCGAACCTTTGAAAGTAAATATATTCCAAATAATGAAAATATTATCAACGGCGACCAGACGGCGACTCCGGTTGGGAGCAGACCATTTAAACCCAATTGTTCGAAAACGGAGCTGGTGCCGGTAAATAAAAGCCACAGGCCGACTGCATACCCGACGGTCGCGGCCTTTCCCTTTCGACTCAAACTTAGCGAAAAAGGTGCCGTAAACAGCGCCATCACAAATGGAAGGAACAGAGTCGTGTACTTCTTTTCCAATCCGACATTTAGGTTTCGCCTTTCCAGATCTGAATCAGCCGCGGCGATCTGGCGTTTTAGCTCGGCTGTGTTGAGATGATTTGGCTTGGCCCGGAGTTCGGCAAAAGGATTTAATGTCTCAGCGACTTCCCCACCGGCCAACGTCGATGTTTCTATCTTTCCGTCAATAAGACTGTTTTTCTCGACGTTCCCAACAAATCGAATTCGCCCCCGCTCCCAAATCGCCTGATCCGCGCGGTACACGAATTGCAATTTATCGCCCTTATCAGCAAATTCATAGATAATCAGATCTTGGACGCATCTTGTTTTGCACGCGGTGTCTTCTTTTTCGTTATCAGACGCGAATTCAAAAGAATAGATCCTCTTCTCGTTCGCTACCCAATATTTCCCTTTTTGCTCGACGGGCACGCCGCGGTTTTGGATCTGAGTGCGTGTCGTGTCCTGGAGTTGATTAGCCCGCGGCAGGACAAGCTCCTGAATCACCCAGTTAGTGCCGCCCAGCAAAAGCATCAATAGGAAGCACGGCATTAATAATCGGTATACGCTTTGGCCGGCCGAGGTCCAGGTTACGATCTCGTTCTGTCGCGATTTAATGACATAGGTAGCTAATGTGCCGATCATTGCGGCCGATGGAGCGATCTGCAGATAGATAAAAGGCATTAAGAAGAAGAGATACTTGCCTAGCAGGTACACGCCGCCATCGATTGTTCCTGCAAACTTCCAAAGCTCAAAGGCCGTAAAAATAATGAAGATCGCCGACAGAAAACCAAGTGTGAGAACAAAATTCTTTAGAAGGTTCCGGACAAGTTCAAAATCACGAAGCCCCGTTGTTAGATCGACGAACAAATTCCGGGAACGCGCGCTTTTCGATTTATTTGTCAGTTTTCCGAAAGCCGTACTGATAAAGTTTGCCACTAAGATCAGAAAATTAAATCTTCGCGACAGCGCCAACCAGACGATCACGATCCCGCTGCCAGCGATCGGGATCAAACTACTTAAAAAAACGCTGATAACGCCTGTCCGCGCGAGCTGTTCGCCGAGAAACGCAAGCAGATAAAATGAAACGAGGACCGCTAATGCCATTGCGATCGCAAACCCGCGACCGCCGCGATTAAATCGCAAAACGATAACGGTTCCGAGCAGTGAAAATATTAATGGCGTAATCGAGAGTACGATCCGCCGCTGCCATAGAATCATGGCCTCGGTGCGTTCGGAGCCATCCTTTGAGGTTGCATATTCGGATAGCTGCTGCAACCCGAGTTCTTCGGGCCGTAATTGCGTCAGGCTTAGCTTTTCTATCAGCTCGCTGCGTCTCGTTCGAATAGCGAGCCGAACCTCGCCGATGCTTTCGGATATATATTTTCCCTCACCTGGAAGCATCGGAATGGTTGACACCGAAGCGTTTTCGAGCACAAGCTCGGATAATTGGTCGGTTGTATCGATCCTGCCGTTCAGAGAAGTTATAAGCCGAACCGTTCCTTTTTCTTTGTCTTCGCTATAGATAAAGATGTTTTTCCAACGCCGAGTTTCGAGATCGCCGCCTTTGACGTAGATCGTATAACCGGCCACCTCGGAATTAAAAACTCCGGGTTCAATGGGCGATTCGAGTTTTTTGATCGCTGTCTGAAGGGCTACGCTTCGAACAAGCGACGCTGCGATCGGAACGCCCTCCAAATTCACAAACAAAGCGAATAGCGACATCAAAATGCCCAGAACTGCGATCGGCAAGGCTATCTGCAGATTTCCGACACCAGATGCACGTATCGCCACCAGTTCGCTGTCACCCTGCATTTTTGTCAGGCCGATTATTGTTCCAACCAGCATCGCCATCGGACAGGTAAAAGCAATGACATTTGGGACAAGAGCGATCGTTAGCTGCCAGATCAGATTTGATGGAATATTGACGCTAAAGAAAATGTCAGAAAAACGGCTTGCCTGTTGAACAAACAAAATTACGCTCAATAATAGCCACGAAAAGACGAAATACGGAATGATCGTCCAGACCAGATACTTTGAAATAAGCCAGCTTACCTGCTTCATGTGTCTTTATTTATTGACCGCGAGCGATACTTCGCCACTTACTTCCCTGCCAATCGATTGCGAGATCAGACGTTTTAAAAGGGTCGATAAGGTTCGTAACTCATTATGATGGGACACCGCGGCTTGCCCAAAATCATCCGGCGACAGGCGCCTTGCGGCATTTGCGATTCGCCGGACCGCGGGTTCCATCACCCGGCCGGTCGTTGCGCGGCGGCAGCTTTTGCATTTAAGATGCAAATTCGTTTGGATCTCAGTTTCCTCAACATCGTCAAATTTATTCCCGCACCCGTCGCAACTGCTCCAATCCGGCAGATATCCGGAAAGTCGCAGCAGCCACAATTCGAAATAGACGCCGGTGCTAAGCAAAAGGTCAGGATCGTTCGAGGCGGTCTCGATACAGGCCTTGACCATTCGGTAAAGCGTCTCGTTCGGATCGTGCGGGGGCGAAAATGTGATCAAAAGGTCCGCTAGATAAGAAAATTTTTGCAGAAAATCGGGATTGCTGGCGGCCGAAAAATTTGATCTGACAAGATCGATCTTTTGGATCGAGACTAGATCGGACGATTCTTTTTCAAAATAGGTGGCCCGAACAACCGAAAACGGCTCAAGGCCGCTCCCGAATTTGCTTTTTAACCGTTTAGCACCTTTCGCAACACCGCGGACAACACCGTGATCATGCGTTAAAAGGACGACGATCCTGTCCGCCTCGGCCAGATTGTAGCTCTTGACGACCAGACTTTCGGTCTCGATCAGAGGCATTTTATTTCCTTAATTGAGAATTTTATAAATCGATCGTTTGGCGTTTGGAACAAGGTTCTTTCCCGAGACCAATGTTTACCAGGGGATAAAATAAAGCACCCAGGCCAAAACGAGTGAAACTATGACGAACTGACCAAAGGATTTAAGCCCGTAAAGAACCCGAGTTTTGAGAGTTCCGGTTGTAAAGACCGCAAAAGCGACCGAGACGAAAAACGCAAATCCCACTAAATAAAGAAAATGGATCATTTTTTCCTCCCCAGAGCGATATCGACGGCGTCAAAAGCGGCGAGATAATTTAACAAACCCGCCACCTCGAGAAACCGGCCTCCATACTCGAATGTGGCAAGTGCCGCGACCTGCGGTGACGGTGTTCCGGCCATTATAAAGCTCACCATGGCACCCAGGCCGTTGCCAAATCTGGCGAAAATATTGAGCAGGTAGAGCAGTCCGCCGTCCTTAAATTCAAAACCGGGATAATGCGCTCCGCCGCTGATGATCGCGATGGCGAACATCAGCCAGATGACGCCGGCGACGATCGCACCGCGGACTGGCCGCTTTTGCACAATATGGCCGGCACCGGGGAAAAACCATGAAAGTAGTCCAATAATTATAGGATTATCCATTTAATATAGTTCTCTTATTTTATCTATCCAAGCGTCTGAATCAATACGACTAGATCTAATGTACATTAACTTTCCAATCATATGTTGTTATAGTCACAGTGGTTATCGGTATCGATACTATTAAACCATTACGTTAACTATGAACATGGTGACGGAGTCGTTCCGTCTTGTTAATACGTCCGATCTTATAAATTGTTATCGCGACGACTGTTTTGTGGAGCACTCTTGAACAAATGTCCTAAATATCTCACCAGATAAACGGTCATTACTCGACGTAAGTTCCGGATGCCACTGCACTCCCAAATTGAAACGGCCTTTTCGCGTATCTTGGATGCACTCGATCACGCCATCTTTTGCCCACGCCACGGCCTTTAGATCATTGCCAAGCTTTCCGATGGCTTGGTGATGCGACGAATTGACCCGGACTGGCCCTTTTAGACCTTTTACGCAGTCTAGTTCAGCCAACCAGCCGGCATCGGCGATCTTCAGACTGTGCGAATTCCGCGTGTGCGGGGCGACCTGTTCGTGCTGATAGCTGCCCTTTAGCTGCGATTCGATATCCTGAATCAGAGTCCCGCCCCGAACCACATTAAGTGCCTGCATTCCGTAACAGATCGCTAACAAAGGCAGA
>JBGTCS010000174.1:0-6526 GCA_041748715.1 Pyrinomonadaceae bacterium
TCAAATTGGATTTTGAAACGCACCCGCCGCGTTCGAGTGCAGCGGATCGTTCGGCGGCTGGATTGAGAAATTCATGAGCTTTTATTCTTTCATCCAGAGCATTGGTTCCCGCCGCCTTGTTCCCGCCTACCGCGACTGTCCCCATTGCGGGTTCCACAATGCGTGTGCCGATAGGATGACCGAAAAGATCGTGGTCACATGGAGCGCGATAAGCGTCCAGACAAAGAAAAAGACCCCGCTGGAGTCAGCGATCTCGCCACCGACCAGGCCTTTCCCCATCATGTGAACGATGGGGACGCCGGACGAAAGGACCGAAACGACGAAGATGACGACGTACCCTGATCGCCGCCCGGCGAGCACCCGAGTTCCGTATAGCCAGACGACGAGGATAAGCACTCCAATTATGTTCTTGACGCTTCCGGGTTCCATCCCGCGGACGACATCGTCCGACAGATGAAACGTCATGAAGAGAATCGAGAGCAGAGACATGACGGTTAACATAACGCTGCGTTTCATCTGATATTCTCCTATGAGGAAGTTCTACTTCAGGGTCAGAGATTTTACTCTGCCAATTCAAACGCTTTCGCGAGCGGCGGTATTACGAGGATTTTCTGTAGCCCCCTTAAATAAAAGCCACAGAATCGATGGAATCACGAGCGAACCGCCGAGCATTGCCAACTGTGTAAATGTCGCGGGATAAAATTGCGGGGCAAGTATCTTAGTGATCGTATTTGCCGTAAAGCCGAAACTTCCGATGAACAGCAAGATGCCCAGAATCCTCGGAACAAATCTTGACTTTACTATTAGCACCCCCAGGGCAAATAGATAAACCGCCAAAAACAGTTCAGCGAGTCCTAATCCGGCATTGTTCATTCTGAGAAACAGCATCATCAAGGCAGTAAGCTGTTCTGGTCCGAAGGCGTTCAAATAATCAGCCTTACTCAAAACTGCCAAGACAGCCATGTTATTCAGCGAGTTAACGACGGCGACCCCAGTGCTCATCAAAACAAATGTCAGAAAAACATTCGCCCAGATTTTATTAAATTCTTTGAATAAACGGTGTATCAATATTCCGAACGTCAGCAAAAGGATCTGTCCGATCAGATTGCCGACAATTCCCAATCGGAAAAGGGATTCGTTAGCCAAAATGTTATTGGCCGTCACAGCGGCATCGGTAAATACGATCAGTTTTGGTCGTACATAAACAACTCCAAAACTGGCGGTCGCAGCGCTTAATAACCAAATCAAGCCCGCTAGTTTTGCGATTTTCTTACGGGAATTCACTTTCTCCATAATTTTTTAGTTACGGTTGTGAATCTAAATTGTTCCCACGCTAACGTGTTTTGATTTAATTTAAAAAATTCGGCAGGTCGTCGGGCAATGGTAGATCAGCTAACTTTCTTACGAGCAATTAAAAGGCCTACCGTCCGTTTCGGGTTGATAAGTTTCAGCCGATTGTCGACTTCGCTCGCGTCGGCGCCGTCTTGAATCAGTTTGATAACTTGCGCGACAGATAATTTGGGATTAAGAGCGAACAGTTTGGCGGCGAGGCGTGCCGTTTGCGGTGCGCGGCTTTAGCTTGAACGAATTGTTAGTCCCCAACCCGAGGCCAATTCCATGCATACCAAACAATCAGTGCGGTAAGCAGCATATCCAGGCTCCCAAGGAATAGATAGAATGTCCAGGCACCCGGCATCGTAATGAGCACAAAAACAGTATAAATCAGACCTACGATGATATTGAGCCAGCGATTCACCGTAGGCTTTAATGCCAGCGACAAAAAAATCATCACACTCGGAATCGCCATTGACATCGAAACCCCCAACAACACGCCCTGGGTCGCTTGGCCAAGTGGTGCAATTTTTCCAGCCAGCATTCCCTCTAATTTCCCTGGCTGAAAAAGACTAAAGAAATCTCCATAGACGTAACAAAACATCGCGGATGCCCATAAAGCAGCGATCTTAAACTTAACGGGAACCGTTGCATCCTCAAGCTCCGCCCGAATATTTCCATTTGAATTCATTTCTGTTTCCTCTCGTTTTGTTCCGGTATCAGTTGTTCCTGCGATTGGCCTGAACATCTGGTATTGTGACAATGTAGTGGCGGTTCATTTTGCCATCTTTTTTTTCTTCCTTTGCGAGCTTGCGAGCTCTGCGTGAAACTCCTAATAACTGAGGAAGAGTCTCACGCAAAGCTCGCGGAGACGCAAAGAAAGGCTTTGGTTGTGATGCACCGAAATTACTTTCTCACAACACTAGTCAACTGCGTCTTTGCCTACGCCAAAGATCAAAAGCCAAAGGCAGATTCCGATCTCGCCGAAGCTGGACGACATTTCGAAGACGGTCGAAATGGCTGTCGCCGCGTAGCCCGGAAAGAGCATGCGCCCGAACACATCTATCAGGATTCCGAAGCACCCAATCATCAACAGTATTCCAAGAACCTTAGGCAGGAAGCCCGACCTGAAAACCAGGTAGCCAAAGGGCAACAGCCACAACCCCCAAAAAATGGTGGTGACGAGAATCCCGTTGCTATAGGCGCCGAGTGACAGCATCACGTTGGCATGAAGTTGGCCCGGGGTGAATGTCTCCAGATAGTCGGCGCCGCTCAACAGTGACAGAACGCCCAGCCTGTTCGCTATGCTGGTCATCGCGATGGGGACGCTGACGACTGCGAACGCCACCATCAGTAACGCAACGTTCTTATTAACCCGCTGAAGTAACTGGTACAGCACCAACGGAAGCAGCAGGAAAGCGATTTGGTTGATTATTAAACTCACGATGCCAAGCCGGAACAGCGGCTCGAATGCCACGATATTGTTGACCGTGGCCAGTGCATCTCCCCGCACGGTGATCTGCGATGGAACATAGACGAGGCTAAAGATGCCGGTTACTACGACCGTCAGATACAGCACGCCTGCCGTTCTTGCGATCTTGTTCATCAGATCGTTTGTCATGTATTCTCCGATTCTTTGCCAACTTGCCCAGCTTCTCGCGCAATCATCCACTATTCCAATCTTCGTGCTTCTTCGTCGGCTCTAGTTGGAGGTTACGCCACAAACGATCATTTTGTTTCGATCCAGTAACGACGTATTGGCCTTTCAAGGTCCGGGCTGGCGACAATGTTTTCGAGGAGGCCGCCGTTCTTCTCGATCGTCTTGATTGATGCGATATTGTCGTCGTCGCAGGTGACTAAAAGCCGATTTGTACCGCTCTTTTTGCGTGCGATCGTCACGGCTAACCCGAGAATAGCTGTAGCGTACCCCTGACGGCGAAATTCCGGCACAACAACGTAACCGAGGTGCCCGCCTTCACGCTCGAGAAATTCATTTAGGCGGTGGCGAATGGAAGTACGTCCGACGATCCGGGCTCCGACAAACGCAAAGAGAAAGGTCGAGGGGACATGCCGGGAAGACGGAAGGTTGATACCCTGTTGCTGCTCGGCGAGTACGTCAAGATACCGACGAAACGGCATGCCCTCCTCGTAGAAGTGGAGGAATGTTGGTAACTCTGGAGAGGTAGCACGGTGAGCTCGGAGAAATTCGTGCTCTTCGTCCTGCCGTGGCCATCTGAGAGTCAGCTCGGGTTGAGTCATTGGTTCAGTCGCCGGCATAAAGGGCGGAACTTTCTTTAAGATTTGCTGATTAAGATAAACATCAACAAACCGCTTAGTCCAACAGAAAAGACACCAGCAACAACAAATTCCCACGTCTTTTCAAGCGACACCCGCGATAAGGCTTTTAGTCCGCGTTTGGGAAACACAAAATAAACGAGGCTTTTCAACACCAAACCATAGCCAATTAGGGTCAAAATCATCGGTAATCCTTGCCACACATTATGGAAAGCGACGATTAAAGCACCAAGCGGAAAATGTATGAATGCAACTATGAAACTGCCGACTTCACCCTTTTCGCGTATGTCAATGAAAAACTGCGCCCAGACGCGCGGCTGAATAATATGCGATAGCCCCGTGACAAAGAAGGCGACGATAGCAAGTTTTTGGATTGCTGCTTCCATAAATTTTACCTCAACCTAAACCAATAGATAACGCCCAACGCCGAATTATCTCGGCGGGAAACATCTGCATCGTGGGACAAGTCTCGCCTGAGTGACAAGCTAATTTCGCTCCAGTCGAACGACTTGTTAGCATGCGTCCAAAGCCAATAGATGTTTATGCCTCACTTTAATTTGGCGGCAATAACATCAGACGTAAAATACTCGGTCGTTGCGCGTCCGAGTAGATTGTTTGCTTTGCAAAAACGATTCGTGTCGCGTCTTTAATCGGTTCTGCCGTGTTCAGATTTCTGGCGAACAAAGGAAACCATTCGCTGCGAATCGCAAGCGCGATGCGATGTCCCTTTTCAAATCGGTGAGCGACGCTCCCTAAACGAATTTTCGAGCGATAAATTTTGTTCGGCTCAAGCGCGATGGGCTTTTCCCAATCATTCAGATAACGCATTCGCATCTTGCCGGGATAGGTCATGGCGCGTTTCCCGCCACTTTCGTCCACATCAACGAGTAAGGCAAAAAAATCCGCGTCTTCGGCAGAAGTCGAGAAACAAAAATCCAATTCCGCTTCGCCGCCAATTTCGATAGCTTCGGTCAAAGGCTCGGTTTGAAAAAGCAAATTGTCTTTTTCTTTCGGATCGAACCAAAGTTTCGTCGTATTCAAAAATTTAACGTCGCGCTTGACTGAAACTTGTGACGGGTCGTAGGTGTAGCCAAATTGCAACGACTTGTTCGGAACTCTTTCCGACAAAAAACCCGCGCCTGCCGAGTTGCTCGCGGATGTGTTGAGATACAGCGTTTTCTCCTGAAAATTGTTCCCTGGGAAAGTGCCGAAACCGCGCCATTCGTTTGAGCCCGTCACGAAAATTTGCGCCTTCGGAACCAGGTCAAGCCCGACTCGCTTGCCTTTGAGCCAAGTGTCGAAGAAACGCAGATACATAGTGCGAAAATCGAAAAGCGATTTGAACCCGTAATTGACATCAGCGTAGCGCGTTCTGATTCCGTCCCACTGCGCGTAGTCGTGCTCCCAAAACCCGATGACAAGCCATTGCCGATTGTGTCCGGCCTTAAGCAATGTTTGATAGTTTCTCGTTACTCCGTTTGCCGCGCCGTCCCACCAACCCGTCAAATGTAAGATCGGAAGCTGCTTTTCAGGTTTCGACAAATCCGCGAGAAATTCGGCGGCGGCAAATGCCGATCGGCGGTCTTTTTTAAGCCAATCGTCAAAAATCGGAAAATTATCTCCGGCGTAAACATCGTCAAGGCGCGAAAGCGGTAAGGTTGTCAGCAGTTCTTGATTGGGCAATGGCTTCGCCGCAACGGTTTTCTCTTTGTTGGTCGTGATACGAAGCCAGTCGAGAATCTCCAGATTGGGAACGCCGTAATCGTAGGGCACGCCGAAAAAATGCTCGCTACCCGAAACATACGGAACGATACATTTCAGAGCCGGATGACCTTCCGCCGCCGCGAGCAGTTGAACTTCGCCCAAATAGCTTCCGCCAAGCATCCCAACGTTGCCGTCAGACCAATTTTGACGGCTTATCCAATCAATTGTGTCGTAGCCGTCTTTACGCTCATTGACCCAAGGCTGCCACTCTCCCTCGCTGTCCTCGCGCCCGCGCACAGCCTGCACGACGACGGCGTAACCGCGAGTGCCAAAGAACTGCCCACGCTCAATCCAATCCGTTTCGACTCGCCGCCCGTAAGGTGTTCGAATCAAAATGGTTGGGTATTTACTTTCGGTTTCGGGAAACAGGATGTCGGCGACGAGCCGCACGCCGTCGCGCATTGGGATTTTTACCTTTTCGACAACGCGCGTTTTTGCCGTCGGCTGGCTTAACTCATCTTTAGTAATCGGGGTCGCCGCGTTGATGTTTGGAACTTGGGAGTAACCCAGGACTGCTGATAAATGCAGCAACAAAACAATCAGGATTACCGGAAACAAAATCTTCATACGAATATGACGCTCAACATCGTGGAAATGTTATCTCATTTTTTCTCCAGCGAGTTTCCACAGAGAAAAGCAGGCTAACGCCCGGCATCACCCGCGCCCACTTTCAAGATTCACGAGAGGCTCCGTGAAGGGGCGTCGGGTGCACGCCATTGTTGGACGGCGCGTTCACTGTCAAAGGGTTCTATTGTTTTATCTCTTTTAAATACTTCCCCCACTCGGCAAGCCCTTTTGAGGTGGAAATAGGAGCGTTGTTTTGATGAACTGCATGGGGGGTGTAATCAGCAACCCAACTGAATTTTTTCTTCCGATTTTTCTTTAGAACCCCAACCATCTTGTTGAAGCCGCCGATCATTTGCTCGGTTTCTTTCTCTCCGACACTCAGATATAAAAAGCTACTTAAGCCCGTGGAGGAGCGAAGGAACTCAGCCGTTTTGTTGACCATAAGATTATCAAACCGCCAGACGGGAGTGCTGTAACAAAATCTCGCCTGAAATAAATCAGGCTTTTCCAGCAAGGTGTATAAAACAAATAATCCCCCTCTCGAATTTCCGCTTAGCATCTTGTAACC
>JBGTCS010000175.1:0-4120 GCA_041748715.1 Pyrinomonadaceae bacterium
CTGTTGGATTTTTGATTAACAAATAATGTCGACACACGCAGATACACACGAACATCATCATCAGCCGGGTCTTCAGCATCAGTTCGAAGACATGGGGCAGCAGGAAGAAAGCGTCTCGATCGGGATGTGGGTGTTCCTGGCACAGGAAATCATGTTCTTTGGCGGGCTGTTTACGGCTTATCTCGTATTCCGCTCAAAGTACCCGATGGCATTTGCCGCCGGCAGTAATCACCTTGATGCTTTCTGGGGCGGCCTGAATACTATAGTCCTTATCGTCAGTAGTCTGACGATGGCCCTGACCGTTTATTACGCGCGAAAGGGTAACCGAAACCTGCAGGTCATCATGATCGTCCTGACCATGTTTTTCGGAGCGGTGTTTCTGGGCGTAAAGGCTATCGAATACACGGATAAATATAATCACGGATTTGTGCCGGTAACGGGGCTTAACAAAAAGGTGAAGGCCGATCCGAACGCGGAACATGCCGACGTGCCCGCAAAACCCTGTTACGAGGTCGAACACGGTGCAGTGGAACATGCCTATGTAAATCCGCGTGGCGAATTTCAATGGACGGATTGTTCACTGGTTAAATTGGCTCAGGATCATAATTACCTTACCGAATCGGAAAAGATCGGCTATTTCTCAAACGGCGAGATCGATCCGCATAAATTCCGCGATCGTGTGCTTATATTCTTTTGGATATATTTTGTGATGACCGGCCTGCACGCGCTGCATATGATCGTCGGGCTCGGCTTGATGACCTGGCTGCTGTATAAGGCATGGCTCGGCACCTATAGTGCTGAGTACTATATGCCGGTTGAGATGTCGGGCCTTTATTGGCACTTTGTAGATATTGTTTGGATATTCCTGTTCCCGCTGCTTTATTTGCTCGGCAGGCACTTTATTCACTAGGGAGTATAGATGTCAGATAATCATTCTGAAAAAGAACATATTGGCATTCCGGGTTATCTGGGTGTGTTCACTGTTTTGATCGTTGGAACGGTATTAACTTACTATGCGGCGACGGTCGATCTGGATTGGGTCTTTCCCGGCGCAAATACATTGCTTGCATTATTGATCGCTTTTACAAAAATGACGTGTGTGATGCTTTTCTTTATGCATGTTTATTGGAGCAAAAAGTTGATTTGGCTGGCGGCCGTTGCGAGTTTCTTCTGGCTGGCGATAATGTTTTCCTATACAATGCAGGATTATCTGACACGGCCTTCCGGAGTCTTTTCGAGTTAGATCTCAAACTGGCGAAGAATTAAACGCGGTACGGGGGAATAGATTAAGTCTCGCGTCCGCGTCTTTTATTGACTAGGCTATGCAGATTTGACGTGCTATTATCTTCGGTTTGAGGTGACCTTTGATTATTGTGCATGGAATAGCAACCGATTCGTCAAGTCGAACCATCAGAAGCAAATGAAGTATTTTTTCAATAAATTGCTGCAAGTAAGAGTCCTGATCATCGTCGGGCTGGTCGTATTCTCGATCGGCTGTATAAAGGTAAAGCAGAACCGCGAAACGGCCCGTCTTTTAAAGACCGAGGACGCTCCGCAATCGCAGTTGCTCAGCGAGGTCAATCGATTTGCCCGGGTCAATTCGATGCGGGCGAAGATGGATCTCAAATTCGAAGACAATTCGTTTGCGGAATTTGGGATGAAAGAAAGTTATCGCGATGCCTCGGGCGAGATCGTCGTTCAGCGACCCGGCAAGATCTTGTTGAAAGTTATAGCACCCTTTATCAAATCGGACATCGCACAGATGACGTCAGATGGCGAGAGTTTTAGAGTTGCCATACTTCAGAACTTTGGTTCGGGCAAGTACAAGAAATTTGTCAAAGGGACAAATAAAGCGGATTATTCGAAACTTCAAAAGACATTTGATTCCGCCGAATTTAGCAATGGCAAGGATTCAAAAGAAGCTAAAGAGACTGTGAATGCGTTTTCCAATCTCAGGCCCCAGCATTTTACGGACGCGATGCTCGTGCGTCCGACGGACGAATCGGCTGTATACACGATCAGCACGATCTTTGAGATCGAGGACGATACTTCGGTCGAAAGAAAATCGCCGCTGCGCAAAGTTATGCGTGGCTATTATTTGCTGGACGAGTTTCTAAAGGAAGATGACGGGGGCCTAAAGATCAAGCGCCGCTTTTGGTTTGACCGTGTCGGCGGAATTCGCTTAGCCCGCCAACAGATCTTTGACGCTGCTGGCGAGATCGAATCCGACATCGTCTATGGCAAAGAGGGCAAGTTGACTGGAACCGGCGATTACACCAATCTACCGCTTGAGATACAGGTCACAAGGCCAAGAGAAAAATATTCGATGAAGCTGACATATCAGTCGCCTGAGGCTGTGACCATCGGCAACTTGTTTCCCGAGGCGGCTTTCGTGCTTCAAAATTCATGGAATTTAGAGGAGGTCGATCTTGATAAAAAACTGACCGAAGCCAAGGTCGACCAGCCGACAAGCAGCAATAAGGTAGGTGTTACGCGTTATCAATAAAGCTACCCGATGAAACCAATTCTTCAGACCATCGACCTTAAAAAATCGTACAAAATAGGAAAGTTGGATGTGCCGGCCTTGCGCGGTCTGTCGCTCGATGTAAACGAAGGCGAATTCGTCGCCATCATGGGGCCGTCCGGCTGCGGCAAATCGACGCTTTTACATTTATTGGGTGGCTTGCTCAGCCCGACCAGCGGCAGCATCTTGATCGACGGCGAGGATCTCGCAAAAGTGTCCGACGCAACACGTACGGATATTCGCCGCCGAAAAATTGGTTTTGTCTTTCAGCGGTTTAATCTTTTCCCGACATTATCGGCCGAGGGCAATCTTAAACTCGCCGAAAAAATCCATACCGGCAATGGCAGTAAAAATTCGGACCGGCGCCGAGAGGTTTTGCGGCTCCTCAAACTTGAGGATAAAATGCATCATAAGCCGCTTGAGCTGTCCGGCGGCGAACAGCAGCGAGTCGCTCTGGCCCGGGCAATCGTAAATGGCCCGGCGATAATTTTAGCGGATGAGCCGACGGGGAATCTTGATACGGCCAATTCGCAGATCGTATTAGATATGTTTCGCGAACTTAATCAAAAATTTTCGCAGACGATCATCATGATCACGCATAATCCCGAGGCGGCCGAGGCATGTTCGCGAACGATACAGATGCGTGACGGGCATATCGTGGATTAGTATGAAAAGCCTGTACAACTGGAATTACGAGCGCGGATCTTGGCAATATGATGTCTTTTGCCTTTTGATCATCGCGTTTATCTTTCTAACGCCAAAGACTTGGTTCAATAATCGCCGTACGTTAGCAACCCAAACGCCTGCTGAGGTCGTCCAAGTCGAGGATTGCGGCTGCGAAACGGAAGAATGAAAAACCGGGCAGCCGCATTGGAGCAATTATGAACAAAGTTTTACGTTTTAATTTTTTGGTTATTGGTTTAGTGATCTTGATGTCGTCGGTTACCGGCGTAAAGGCCCAGAATGTTCTCGGCGAAGTTTTGCGTCGAATGGATCTGAATAATAAATCTCTGCAATCGCTTCAATCCAGTGTCACGATGGTGAAGCACAATCCTCAGCTCAACGTCTCTGACACCTACAACGGCTCAACCAAATACCTTCCAAAAACCGCGAAGCGCGTTCGGTATATCCGGCTCGACTGGGTAAAACCGACCGTGGAGCAGGTCTCGGTCATCGGCGACAAATATGAACTCTACAAACCGAGCATCAATCAGGTTTATACTGGCCAGGTAGGAAAGGCTCAAAACAGTGCCGGCGCCGGAAACGTGCTTGGATTTATGAACATGTCCAAGGACGAGTTGAAAGAAAATTACACGATAACCTGGGTCGCCGAGGAAAAGATCAAGGGCGATATCCCGACCGCCCATTTGTTATTGACTCCAAAGTCGCTGACTAGTTATAAATCCGCCGAAATTTGGGTGGATACCGATGGTATGCCGAGACAGGTAAAGATCACCGAGCAAAATAACGATACGACGACCGTTCTGCTCGACAATATTGTGAAAAACGGGACAATCAAGGCCGATGATTTTCTCTTGAAATATGATAGAAAGAAGGTCAAGTTCGTCAAAGCGTAGGCGGGCCAGTCAGGAAGGT
>JBGTCS010000176.1:0-4540 GCA_041748715.1 Pyrinomonadaceae bacterium
GCCAAAGCTGCTGGCGCCGA
This sequence comes from Pyrinomonadaceae bacterium, assembly GCA_041748715.1. Taxonomy (GTDB): domain Bacteria; phylum Acidobacteriota; class Blastocatellia; order Pyrinomonadales; family Pyrinomonadaceae; genus OLB17. The sequence goes on from JBGTCS010000176.1 coordinate 21, forward strand.
AATCGAGATTGACGGTAAATACTCCGTTCGTAACCTGCACGGCCACATTACTGATAGTCGCCCCAACCTGTCCGCCGCCCGATGCCGCGTCGAAAAGGGCGAATTGCATCGAATAAGTTCCATTCGCCGGCTGCACGACGGTCGAATCGGTAAAGCGTCCCTGATATGTAAACCCGCTCGTCTGCGCCTGAGCCGAAATGCCCAGAGCAAAAAGAATAGTTAGAGCAAAACCTGCGATCGTTGATTTTTTCATTGTTCCTACCTCTGTGTTTGTAACGATAAATTCTTCTTCTACGAAGTCCTTCACTAAAATAGGCGTGAAACAAACGCAAAAACTTGCATCGACGGAATAAGTTCTGCCTGCGGAGTAAACTCGTGCTATGATGCAGTTGATTTTCGCAGGGTAGATTTATATGGCGGACGGGTTCAAGCATGAAATAACCGAGATGCTTGTCGCCTGGGGCGACGGCGACAAGGACGCCCTGGACCGGCTGACGCCGTTTGTCTATGACGAGCTGCATCGAATGGCGAGGTATTATATGAGCGGCGAACGGGCCGGACATCTGCTGCAGACCTCGGCCCTCGTCAACGAAGCCTATCTGAAACTCGTGGATTCGAGCCGGGTCAAATGGCAGAACCGCGCTCATTTCCTCGCTGTGTCGGCACAGCTGATGCGGCGGATACTGGTCGATTTCGCCCGCTCGCAAAACTATCAGAAACGCGGCGGCGGGATGCTGCAGGTTTCCCTCGCCGAGGTGATGGCCGTCTCGATGGAAAAAGACAGCGATCTGGTCGCTCTCGACGAAGCACTCGAAACGCTGGCGACCATTGACGAACGCAAAAGCAAGGTCGTCGAACTCAGATTCTTTGGCGGATTAAGCGTTGAGGAAGCGGCCGAGGTGCTAAAGATTTCCGTAGATACCGTGATGCGCGATTGGAAATTCGCAAAGGTCTGGCTGCTCCGCGAACTGAGTCGATCTTAAGGAAACCGCTTTAAATCGCCACTAGCTTCAGCTAGTGGTTGGCTGGAAATTAAGACACGGTTTTAGCCAAACTTCAGAAATTAAAGTATTTTTTAACAGCATTGGCTAAAGCAACAAGGATGATTGGTTTATGTCCATAATTTGGCTAAAGCCGCTTTCTCTATTTGACACTGCCCACTAGCTAAAGCTAGTGGCAATTTAAAAGAGTTTTTTCCTTTATTGATTTATAGAAGCCCTTAACTCTTGAAATGTGAACTCAGAAAGACTAAATCAAATCGAGACGCTCTATCATGCCGCGCTTGCGATAGACGAAGGTAAGCGCGGCGAGTTTGTCCGCAAATCCGGCCGCGACGATGTGGAACTGATCGCCGAGGTCGAATCTCTGCTGGCGTTTGAAAGGCAATCCGACAGTTTTATCGAGGAAACCGCCGTTGAGATCGCCGCGAAATCTTTAACGGAAAACCGCCGGGAGAGTCTGCTCGGTGAAAATATCGGACACTACAAGATTGTTTCGTTTCTCGGTGCAGGCGGCATGGGCGAGGTCTATTGCGCGGTTGACGAAAAGCTCGGGCGGCGGGTCGCTCTAAAACTCCTCTCACCGAGGCTCGTCAAGGACGCCCAGTATCTGCGGCGGTTCGAACGCGAAGCCAGAACCGCGTCGGCTCTTAATCACCCCAATATTCTGACGATTTTCGAGATCGACAGCGTCACCGATTCATATTTTATCGCGACCGAACTGATCGAAGGCCAGACATTGCGCAGACGGCTTTTGGAAAATCAACTTTCCCTGCCCGAATGTCTCAAGATATGCTTGCAAATATCCGAGGCCCTCGCCGCCGCACACGACGCCGGCATTGTTCACCGCGATATCAAACCCGAAAACGTAATGATTCGCCCCGACGGGTATGTAAAAGTTTTGGATTTCGGCCTGGCGAAGGCCGTCCAATCTCAGCCAAATAGTAACGGCGAGTCGAACTTGAAAAGCACCGTGCCGGGAATGATCATCGGCACGCCAAGCTATATGTCGCCCGAACAGGTCAGGGGCTACAAGCTTGATCGGCGGTCGGATATTTTTAGTCTGGGCGTGGTGCTTTACGAGATGATATCCCATAAACGCCCATTTGCCGGGGCAACGCCGAGCGATGTTGTCGCCGCTATTCTACAGCGCGATCCGGAACCTCTCGCCCAATTGGTTTCGCCCATCCCGCCGGAACTCGAACGCATCGTCCGCAAGGCGTTAAGCAAGGACAAGGAGACTCGTTATCAGGAAATGTCTGTCCTGGCTCTCGATCTGAAAAATCTGCGAACCGAGATTAACTACGCGTCGTCGTCCAGGATATATGGTTCGGGAAACATTTTTGTTTCGCAACTGAATTTTTTCTCCGTATGGAAAAAGTGGCTTGTTTTTTCAGCTCTTTCTCTCGCCCTGGTTATCGCTATCGCCGCTTATTTTTATGCTCCGGTGACGCGCGGTGAGATAGATGCTGTGGCGGTTTTGCCTTTTGTAAACTCGGATTCGGGCGGCGAGACCGACTACCTTTCCGACGGTTTGACCGAAAGCGTCATCCAACGCCTTTCACGGTTATCCGATTTCAAAGTGATGTCGTTCAATTCGGTTCTGCGTTATAAAGATAAGGAATTCAACGCGCAAACGATCGGCCGCGAATTAAATGTGGGGGCAATTTTAATCGGGCGTTTGACCCAGCGCGGCGACGATATTTCCATAAATACCGAACTCGTTAATGCCGCTGACAACAGCCGGATCTGGAGCTTTCAACGGAGCGGCAAAACTTCCGATATCCTGGCGTTGCAGACTGCCGTTTCAATGGAAACCGCTGAACGGCTCAACCTCAAACTCAGCGACGCGGAAAAAACCAATTTCGCCAAACGCGACACCGAGAGCTCCGCGGCCTATCAGCTTTATCTACAAGGCAGATTTTTCTGGAACAAACGCTCGGCTGACGGTTTGCGGCGCGGTATAGAATTTTTTAACCAGGCAATCGAACAAGACCCCAATTACGCCCTTGCCTATGCGGGCCTGGCGGATTGCTACAGTTTGCTTTCCAACTATACGGACACGCCGCCGGGAGAATCAATGCCAAAGGCCAAAGCCGCCGCGTTGAAGGCTCTCGAAATTAACGAGTCGCTGGCAGAAGCCCACACTTCGCTCGGCAACATTAAAAAGGAATTCGATTGGGACTTTGCGGGTGCGGAAAATTCGTTCAAGCGAGCCATCGAGATCAATCCCAATTATGCGACCGCGCATCAATGGCGAGCGGAGAATTTCGTCGTTCTGAAAAGATTTGACGAAGCTATGGAATCAATGCGACGGGCCCTGGAAGTTGATCCGTTTTCCTTGATTATCAATGCCGAAGTCGGCTGGGTTTTGCACCACGCCGGCCGTTATGAGGAAGCATCTCTGCAACTGCAAAAGACCATCGATCTGGATCCGAATTTCGTTCGTACGCATTTCTTTTTGGGCCGAGTTTATGAACAGAGGAAGATGTTTTTGGAAGCGATCACCGAAACGCGGAAGGCGATTGAAATTTCCGGCGGCAACGCGTTGTTCCGTGCCTCATTAGCACATATCTACGCCAAGTCCGGGCAAATGGACGACGCGAAAAAGATATTGCGGGAATTGGAAATGCGAGCAACACGCGAGTACGTTTCACCATTTGCGTTTGCGTTGATTTACACGGGACTCGGTCAAAACCAAGAAGCGTTAAACTGGCTCGAAACCGCGTACCAACAGCGCGACACGATTCTATTTAATTACATTCGCGACCCAGAAATGGACAATCTCCGCAATGAGCCACGATTTACCAAACTGCTTCAAAGGGTGAATTTATAACTTTGAAGCTGGAAAGCTGACGCGATACTCGTCCGGTCCAGCATAGAGTTACGCCTTTAGACGCAACCCTCAATCGATTCTATTTACTAAAATTCTAAAAAACCGGCTGAAGCCGGCGGCTCGGAATGATCGTGGGTGCAATCCGATCTCCAAGGAATTTTTCTGGGCCGAAATCAGCGGCGACTAATCCACCGGCTGAATCGCGACCTTCGTCAACATTAAAAATGAGGCAGGCTTGCGGAGCGTACAGTTTTTAACCGTTCACGGTCAAGATCAAAAGCTCGTTTTGTGAGTAGCACATCATATGTCCGGTGGTAGTAGCAAATGAAATGTCCGGTTTGAGAGATTTGAAGGAACAAAGCCTCTAATGGGATATGGTTTCACGAATCTCGGTTGAGCGGGCAATGACGATACAGGAAGTGATCTTGATGGCGATGGCGAAGAAGCTGACGTGGATAGAGGCATCACAGATTTTGGGGTATACGGACCGGCACATGCGGCGGGTAAAGGCGAAGTATGAGCGGGAAGGGTTTCATGGGCTGTACGACGGGCGGTGCGGCCGCTTGAGCCCGAGGCGAATATCGTCGGAGGTTGTAGAGGAGGTGCTTAGGTTGTACCGGGATGAGTATTTTGATTTCAACGTGGTGCATTTTCACGAGAAGCTGGTGGAGCGGCATGATTTTAAG
>JBGTCS010000177.1:0-9026 GCA_041748715.1 Pyrinomonadaceae bacterium
GCGTGCATTTCGGTCCCCAAAGCGAGATAGCTGGCAATATTACCTTCTACAAAAGCATTGCTTCCCTGAGCAATAAACGCCTTGGGCACAGCAAAATGATAAAGCAGCGTATCCTTTGCGATCGGTGGTGCAATTGAGGCAATAAACGCCAAGATCAGCGGAACGACGATCAACACAACGATCGATTTATCAAATAACGAGGATCTTTCGCCTATCGCGGTTTCGCTTTTTGATTTTCGGCTGGCAGAGAAATTCCATATCGCGAGTGCCAACCCGGCCAGCGTCAGACCGATCGTCATTCCAATGGAATAACCACCTGCAAGCCCGATCAAAAACCATGTCAAAGACCAAATAGCGGCACCGATGGCCGCATGCTGCACAAATCCCAACAACCGCGATTGCGGAACACCTGCATCTATTCGAACAAACCATGAAAAAAATCCGCCGAGGCCGAACCATGAAATGCCGACGGCGGCAGCGGCCGCAGTGCCAAAAACGCTGTCCCGAAATCCGTCAAAGCCGAACATCGGCCCGCCGCCCAGGTTTCCGATCAATTCACTCAATCGGCCCGCATCGGCCGACCGGTTGGTAAAAAATACGGCCAGTAATACAATCGCAAAGGCCGCAAAACCGATCGACGGCAGAGCGCCCGAGTCCGAATTCTTTGCGACACCATCGGCCATTATTTACCTGGTCCCGGCGGCACCTTTAACCCAGTCGTACCCTTTCTCTTCGAGTTCGAGAGCCAGTTCTTTGCCGCCTTCTTTGACGATCTTTCCGTCGGCTAGGACATGGACCATATCAGGGACGATAAAATTGAGCAGCCGCTGATAATGTGTGACCAAAATGATCGCGTTATCCTTGCTTCGCAAGGTGTTGACGCCCTCGGCAACGATTCTTAAAGCATCGATATCGAGACCCGAATCGGTTTCATCGAGCACCGCAAGTTTGGGTGCGAGCACAGCCATCTGTAATATCTCGTTGCGTTTTTTCTCCCCGCCCGAAAAGCCTTCGTTAACCGACCGCTTGAAAAAGGACGGGTCCATCTCGACAACCTTGGCCTTTTCCTTCAAATAGTCGTTAAATTCGAGCGGATCGAGTTCTTCTTCACCGAGGTGAAGCATTTTCTGGTTATACGCGAGGCGCAAAAACTGCGAGTTTGAAACTCCGGGCACCTCGACCGGGTACTGAAACGCCAGAAATACACCTTCACGGGCACGTTCATCGGGCTCGAGATCGAGCAGGTTCTTGCCTTCGTAAAGCACCTCGCCGGACGTAACCTCATAGCTCGGATGTCCCGCTAGCACCTTTGACAAAGTCGATTTGCCCGAGCCGTTCGGCCCCATTATGGCGTGAACTTCACCTTTTTTTACCTGAAGATTCAGGCCTTTCAATATTTCTTTGCCGTCGATGCCGGCATGCAGATCTTTAACTTCCAATAGCATTTTTTGATAATTCCTCAACAAAAATCTGACCTTTCAAATAAAGCGTCGCTTGACCGCCGATCTTTACGCGGTCGCCGGCCAATTCGCAAAACAGCTCGCCGCCTCGTTTTGAGACCTGGCGTGCAAACATTTTTTCCTTTCCTAATTCCTTTCCCCAAAACGGTATCAGCGAGCAATGGATAGCTCCCGTCACCGGATCCTCTGGAATACCGAGACGCGGCGCGAACATTCGCGACACAAAATCGCAATCGTCGCCCGGCGCCGTGATGATGATATGGTCGTATGGCAAACTCGCTATGTGCTGCATGTCCGGTTCCAACGCCCGTACTTCCTCCTGATTCCGCAGAAGCATCATCAGCATATTGCCCTGCGTTTCCCAGCTCTTTAGCGGTGGAACCTCGACATCTCTGAGTTCGGGCAGCGTTTCGATCTCGGTAACCGGATATGCGGGAAAATCTAGAACTAATTTATCGCCAATTTTCTCAACACCGAGCTCGCCGCTCCGGTTTGAATAAAACCGAATTGTCGCCTCCTCTAGTTTTAGCTCGTTAAATATCACATGCGATGTCGCCAATGTCGCATGACCGCAGAGATTTACCTCAACCGTTGGCGTGAACCAGCGGATGTGATACCGGTCGTCTTCTTTTACAAAAAACGCCGTCTCGGAAAGATTATTCTCCGCCGCTATCTGCTGCATCGTCTCGTCCGAGAGCCATGCCTCGAGCGGTACAACCGCGGCCGGATTACCGCCAAAGGGTTTCGGTGTAAACGCATCAACCTGATAAATATCTAATTTCATTTCGCCACCGTTATATGCTGAGTTTCGAGGATCTGGTCCCGCTCGTCCCGCCGCCAGGTCAGCCATCCGCGAAGGTGCATCACCAAGAAGATCGAACTTCCGACGATCACCGCCACGCTGCCGGTCAAGAAACCAAACGTTATCCAACTCGCACTCGCCATCATAAAGATCAGGAAACCATACTTATTTTTGTTCCCCAACAAATAAACCCCAGTTAATCCACACGCCGTCGCCAGCCAGTCAATACCGTAATATTGCATAAATGTCGCGTTCTCACATGCCCGTATTTTTAACGATCGCGTAATACAGCGGCAATCCGACCGTTATATTAAATGGAAACGTCAATCCCAATGCCATGGGAAGGTACAAGCCCGGATCCGCCTTTGGAGCCGCCAGCCTCATTGCGGCCGGAACGGCGATATAGGACGCACTCGCCGCCAGGATGGCAAAGATGAACCTGTTTCCAACATTCTGAGTTATCAAACCGCTTGCCACCGCCACGATACATCCGTTGATTGCCGGTATCACCAACGCAAAACCGGTGACGAACAACCCGTATTTGCGAAACGCCGCAAAACGCTTGGCCGTGACCATTCCCATTTCGAGCAGGAATATAGCCAGAAACCCCTTAAAAATATCGGTCGTGAACGGCTTGATGCCTTCGGCCTGTTTTGAATCGGCGATAATGCCGATAAACAGGCTGCCGAGAACCATCAGCACGCTCCCATTCGTGAACGAATGCTGAAAAATATTCTTCAACCGACCTTCGCCTGACGGGCCGCTGGTGTACCGCATCATCAGGATCACACCGACAATAATTGCCGGCGATTCCATCAATGCCATAACGGCGACCATCTCACCGCCAAACTCGACTTTCTGAGCCTCGAGAAATGACGTTGCGGCAACAAAGGTCACCGCGCTGACCGAACCATATGCCGCTGCCACCGCCGCCGCGTCGCTGACGCTTAACCTTCTTTTCAAAATAAAAAAGGTATAAATCGGGATCACCGAGGCAACCACGACGCCGAACAACAACGAATAAAGTATCTCAACACTAAACGTGCTGTGTGCCAGCTCTTGCCCGCCCTTGAACCCGATCGCAAACAGCAAATAAAGCGAGATAAACTTAACACTGCCGGGTGGGATCTCAAGATCACTTTTGACGATCGCTGCAAATATTCCGAGTAGAAAAAACAGCAGCGTCGGATTGGTCAGGTTCGAGATCAGTATTTGAAAATCCATAGATCCCGATCAGCTTTTAACCGATGCTATTGCCTGTATCTCTATCTGCGTTCCAAAATGCAGATCCTTGACCGGGACGATAGCCCTCGCCGGCCGGTGATCGCCCATCACTCGGGCGTAAGCGGCATTGACGCCGCCCCAAAGTTCCATATCCGAGACATAGATCGTCATCTGCAAAACGTGCTTGAGATCACTCCCCGCCGCGAGCAAAACCGCCTCGACATTTCGCAAAGCAAGCTCCGTCTGCTGGCCGATGTCGCCCGTAAACGGCTCACGCGTATCCAGCGACATCGGTAACTGGCCTGAGACATAGATCAATCCGTTATGCTCAACCCCAGGTGAATAATGGCCATTTGGCATCGGTTGGTTTTGTGGCTGAATCGTTTTCATAGCTGGTCCTCGAAAATATGTTCAACTTGTTTTTTCAATATCGGAAGATCAATTTCAACAATATCCCAGATTATTTCCGTATCAATGTCAAAGTATCCGTGTATCAACCGATTGCGTGCTCCGGCTGCATCTTTCCATCTCACATGCGGATTCTCATTTCTCAATTCAGGTGTTAGGTTGGCTGCCGCTTCGCCGATGATTTCGAGTTGCCGAACAACTGCGTCCTGAGTTTTTCGATCCTCGTGAAAAGTTTCCTCATCAATTCCGGCTAAATGTTGACTGACGATCTCAATCGCATCAAGAATATGCCGGAGCCGGAGTTGGTCGTTCGGTTTCTTCATATATCTTTTGTAATTCGTGCATTACACTCTCGCGAATATAAGGTCCAATCATTTTATCGGTCGCCAGATCAACACTTTTCCCCAATGCATCTTCCAATTCGTGAGCAACGCCAAAAAACGAATATCCTTTGGGTTTTGAAAATTTAACAAGAAGATCAACGTCGCTTTTGTCTGACGCATCGCCTCGTGCGAATGAGCCAAAAACAGCACAATAAGAAATGTCATTGCGTTTGCAAATTTCGATGATTTTTTCTTTTTCGGCTGGCGCTAGATTCATTTGTTGAAAACAAAACCTTGTCAATTACTTTTTGGTTAGCTCCGAATTCCAAAACTTTCTTCTTTTCTTTTTGGCTTCTAAACTTTCGACCTTTCCAAACTTACCTTCTATCAACGTAGAATCTTTAATTTTTTCGCTGACAATCTCAGTCGAAGAAAAAACTTCTACTCCGTTTTCGTTGGGTTCATCAAAAAGTTCAAAGGCATCACAAACTTCTAAATATCTTTGCTTCACCTCTTGGCAATAGAAGTTCTTGTATTCGGACAAATTGTTTTTAGCTTCTTTTTCACCTTTCTTTATCGCTTCATCGAAACTTCGCGCTTTTATTAAAACGATTCTTTCTTCAACCAATGTCACATCTTCATCGAAATTTTCGTCAATGGATTTTGGTTTGCCGATAGCCTCCCAACGAGTCAAAGTTTTTACGCCATACCAATTCCAAGCCATGACCCGACCTCTTAACCCACACTTCCTTCCAATTTCAATCCCAACAGCTTCGTCGCCTCAACTGCATATTCCATCGGCAGTTCGCGGAAAACCTCTTTGCAAAAGCCGTTAATAATGAGCGATACGGCGTCTTCTTGCGAGATGCCGCGTTGCTGCAGATAAAAGAGCTGATCCTCGCTGATCTTTGATGTCGTGGCTTCATGCTCGACGCGGGCCGTGGCGTTCATGACCTCGATGTAAGGGAATGTATTCGCCTCGCTTTTGCCGCCAATGAGCATCGAGTCGCACTGTGTATAATTTCGTGCATTTGTGGCTTTTGGCATTATTTTTACCAGGCCGCGATAGCTGTTATTCGACTTTCCGGCCGAGATCCCTTTTGAGATGATCGTCGATTTTGTATTTTTGCCAAGATGGATCATCTTGGTGCCAGTGTCGGCGATCTGGGCGGTATTGGTCAGGGCGACCGAGTAAAATTCGCCGATCGAATTGTCCCCCTGCAGGATCACCGACGGATATTTCCAGGTGATCGCCGAACCAGTCTCGACCTGCGTCCACGAAATTTTTGAATTAACACCGCGGCACGCACCGCGCTTTGTCACAAAATTAAAAATACCGCCTTTGCCCGTCTCGTCGCCGGCGTACCAGTTCTGAACGGTCGAATATTTAATCTCCGCATCGTCCAGAGCGACAAGCTCAACAACGGCAGCGTGAAGCTGATTCGTATCAAACTGCGGTGCCGTGCAGCCTTCGTTATAGGCGACATAGCCGCCTTCCTCGGCGACGATCAGCGTGCGTTCAAACTGTCCCGCCTCCTGCGTGTTGATACGGAAGTAGGTCGAAAGCTCCATCGGGCAACGAACGCCTTTTGGAATAAAAACAAATGAACCGTCGGAAAATACGGCCGAATTCAAAGCAGCATAATAGTTATCATTAACCGGCACGACCGACCCGAGATATTTCTTAATCTTTTCCGGATAAAGTTCGACCGCCTCGGTAAACGAGCAAAAGATCACGCCCGCCTCAAGCAGTTTTTTCTTATAGGTCGTCGCAACCGAGACCGAGTCGAAAACCGCATCAACCGCTACATTGGCGAGCATTTTTTGCTCGGTGATCGGAATGCCCAGTTTCTCAAATGTCTTGAGCAATTCGGGGTCAACCTCGTCCAGACTCCCTTTTTTCTCTTTCTCTTTTGGAGCCGAATAATAAGAGATATTCTGAAAATCGATATTCGGATAATCAAAATTTGCCCAATTGTCGGGCTGCTCCATCTTGAGCCATTGGCGATAAGCCTTCAGCCGAAACTCGAGCATCCACTCGGGCTCGTTCTTTTTGGACGAAATAAGCCGAACCGTGTCTTCGGACAGGCCTTTAGCAATGGTCTCCGTCTCGATGTCGGTGACAAAGCCGTATTTATATTCCCGATTTGTTAGTAATTCTGCTGCTGTTGACATATTTTAATTTTTTACCACAGAGTCACTGAGGGCACAGAGACTTTTATTATATTTTTTGTATTCCAAAATCGCCCTGCACACCCCGTCTATTTCCCTCTGTGTTCGACGTGTCTCTGTGGTGAATTCTTCATACTCTTTGCGGTTCGATGGTCCGGTGAATTCCCTGAATCTTGTGAAACATTGCATCGACTGCCCGTTCGGAACCGACTAACTGGGCAAGTGTGATACGCGAAAGGGCGTTTTCGACGATTTCGTGAAGCCCGATGATTACCGGCCGAATGCCGCAATCTCCGTTATGCACACAAGACTCGAGCACGCCCGTATAACTCTCGCAGTGCTTGGTCATTACATCTTCATCAAGGACCTTTATGATCTCGTTGAGCCTAATCTCCTCCGCCGGACGAGCCAGGGAATAACCGCCTTTGGTCCCACGAGTCGACTGAACAAAATCCGCTTTGTTCAACAGCCACATCAATTTACCGGCATTCGCCGTCGAAATGCCCTCAAGCTCCGCTATCTGCGGCAAGGTCAATGTCTCACCGGACGGCAAAGTTGCAAGCTGTACCAGACATCTAAGACCGTATTCCTCTTGTGCCGAAATTTTCATAAACCCTGTTCAATCAATAATTTTATGTAAAACCGTAATCAGAATAGTCTCAAAACATTATTTTTTTGTCAAGATTACGAACCTTTTGAATTCGGGTCATTTGGATAAATAATCGATCGCGGAGGTAGTTCAGGCCGAGCTTGCACCGATAATGAGAGACCTGCCCGGTTTTGTTGACTATTACGCAACAAAATTTGACGACGGCGATCTCGGCTCAGTCAGCATTTTTGCAAATAAAGAAAATGCCGATAGTGCCGCGGACCGTGCACTCGGCTGGGTCAAAAACAATTCGGCGGATCATTTGACCGAAGAACCTCTCGTCAGGCGGGGGGACATTCTATTCGGAACTGCGGGCAAAAGTCTTGCAGTGGGCGGATAAAACTTCGATCGATAAATTATCAGGGCGAGGGCATGTTGCCTCGCCCGATTTTGATTCCAGCTCAGTTACGGCTTTTTAATATCTACTAATTCGACAATAAAAATCAGTGTCGCATCCGGTGGGATCGTTTGGCCGGCTCCGCGGCTGCCATAGCCGATTGACGGCGGAATGACCAATATTGCCTGATCGCCGACACGCAGTTTAGCAATTCCCTCGTCCCAGCCTTTTATCACGCGGCCCGCTCCCAAGGGAAACGAGAACGGCTCGCCGCGGTCACGCGAACTGTCAAATTTGACGCCGTTTGTCAGCGTTCCCGTATAATGGACGACCACGGTGTCACCCGGCTGAGCTCGCTGTCCGTTACCGGCCTGAGTCACAAGATAGGTGAGGCCGGTGGCCGTTTTTATTGCAAATGACGGATATATCGGCTCGGCGGGAATGGTCACCGGTGGACGCTTTGCCCGCGTTCGTCTGGACTTTGTCTGCCCATCGACCGAAAAGACAAAAACGGCACACATCACAACAAATGTGAGAAAAGTTATCTGTTTTTTATTCATAAAATGTAAAGGTTGGTCGCGTTGAATCTCCAAAATTTTTATCAAGATTTGATCTTATCAAACCGGCCTCGGATCCTGACCGCTCGCTCGATCAGATCGACATTTTCGAGGATCTTGAGCCGCAGGTCGTTATCCAAATTTGGATTGGCGGCAAGAAATTTATTTACGACCGCCAGTGCCGCCTCGCTCTTTTGGCCGCCGATAAAGGCGCCGAGCCAGCCGTTGACAAAGAATATTTTACGATTTTGTTTCAGATCGGGAAGTTTGGCCAGAGCTTTTTCGAGATAAGGCAGTGTCAGATCGCTTTGCCGTGTAGAGTTGAACGGACCAAACGCGGCCTCGATCCAGCTTTCGCTGATGTCTTTATTGCTTACAAAATCGTTCCAGTATTTTGCCTTATTATCGGCCGTCGCAAATCCGGCCCGGGCGGCGTAGGCGTAGCGTTTTGCTTCGTCGGACGTTTCGGTTTTTTCAAGATCGGCGAGTAATTTCAGAGCATCCGGATCGCCGAGAATAATGAGCTTTTCGATGATGTCAAAGCGGTCTTTGGTTCGCATAGTCATTTGCGGTCCGGCGGACGAACGGCCGGGAACGGATTTGGCCGCCGTTGCCTGCCGCTCGAGATCGTTTACACCGGCCAAGATCTTTTTCATTATCCGGCGGGCATTTGGTGTCGAGCCCATGTTTAAAAATGCTCTGTAATAAGTAATTTGCAGCCCCGGCGTCGAGGCGTTCTGCATTTTGTCGATAAGCACGGCTTCGAGACGGGCAGGCAACGTGCTTAAGGAGGCGGAAACCCGACCGGTAGGGAGGGTGCCCAAGTTGGATACTTTGCCGCGTCGCGCACCCTCGCTACTGCTCGGGTTTCCGCCCTTCTCCCCGATATAGTATTTCATCGCCGTCGAGACGCGGCCGAGGAGGGTTTGGATCGTGCTCTCGTCGGTTTCGAGGGCGATGTTTTTGACGACCAGCTCGACGTATTCTTTTGGATCGAGCTCAGCCTCGCGGACGCTGTCCCAGAGGCTGCCCCACATCATTGTGCGAAGAAAATCATCTTTTTCGTTCTGGATATTTTTCAGAACATAATCGCG
>JBGTCS010000178.1:0-11250 GCA_041748715.1 Pyrinomonadaceae bacterium
AGAAAAGTTAGAAGGAAAATAAAGAGGCCTTGTTTCAATCCCCGATTTCGCGGCGAAGGCGCTTTGTAGTTGGTCTGAGCGGGCAAATTTGGGATTTGACCGCCGGTCAGCAGAAGTTCCGCAGTGCCGCTCAGCCAAAATCCGCAGCGCGAGCAATAGTTCGTCTCGTTAGAAACTTTTTCCTGGCCGCATTGAGGGCAAAACATCACAAGCTCCTAGTTTTCGTCTTTCTCCAATAAGCGCGTGGTGCCTTCGGTGACACTCGTCGGTTCGAGATCATTTGTGTCTCTCCAATTTCCGGCTTTTGGAGCTCCATAGGCTGATGCGGGAATACTTTGTTGCGGCGGCAATGCCGACTGCGCTGTTTGGTCCGGCATATTATACTGCCCCGGGCGCGACGGCATCGCGAACTGGCTCGTATCAAATCTCACAACATCCTTTGGTAGGAACATGAGGGACGAGATCATTAAGATCAATCCGCCAAATATGCCGACGATAGCCGATATACCCGCCATTTCATCAACTCCCATTATTCCCCAAAACGGCGCCATTATAAGCAGAAAAAACAATGTCCAGATCAAACTGAAACCCAGACCATTTCGGCGTGAAAAGAATTTCTTTTTTCGAGTATTCAATTCGGCGAGCTGCGGAAGATAACCCCCGTGTGACAGTACCTCGGAAACGACGGTCAAAGGCAGCCCACATTTAGAGCAAAACTTTGTTTCGGTCGAAATCTGTTGCTGTCCGCATCCAGGACAATGCATATTGTTTTCTCCATTTGGTTCCAAGACCCAATTCCTAACGAATTCTTGCACGAAAAAGTTCGTTATGCAACGAGATCACAGACGCGGCAGCTTTTCGTCGGAAATCATCTGAAAGACCGCAAACGCACGTCCCTGATAATGTTCGGCCGTGGCGATGGTGTCGAGCAAAATATCGATAATGGGCCGGAGCCGTTCAGGGGCGGGAATTTGACGAACCAGATCGTCATCGGAGTTGAAATAGGAAAATCCGAGATCGCGTGTCTGTTCGACCTCGTCTAAGTACGCAATAACGGCGTTGTGATCAAAGAGTTTCTCAGGCAAGGTCCATTCAAAAGGATCGTCCCATAAGCGTGTCGTAATGCCGCCAAAAGTTTTTTCGACCATCGCCGCTGAACGCAGGACATATTCGCCGCACGAGAACATTGCCATGGAATGGGCGATCTCACGGGGCGAGTAAAAAAGTTTGTCGACGGGGAGGTTAGTTAATAACTGACGAGAGCGAGTATCGAGTGAGATAAAACTTCGATCAAACGCGGATAGCAATTTGTCCATGTTCCGGTTCGGAGGCTTGCCGCACTGTCGGCGAGCCATAAATTTCTGCGCCCTCAAATATTAACCTAAAATCGTTAAAAGGCCGAGGGCCGAGCCTGTAATGACGTGCTCGATCGAAACATCGGTGAATGAATTACCGCTTTTTATAACGCCGGTCCTTTTCGTACATTCCAAGGCCGTAGTTCTTACCTTTCCAATTCACTCCGGTACCGATTTTGCCTTTGACACCTATTTCGGCCCCTTTAGCCGGAACACTGCCATCGGCCACTACAACCCATATTGAACCGGTTCCATCATCGATCTTATAGGCGCCTCCGCCGTATTTGGTCCCCGGAATCGATAGGCCGTAGCTGTCACGGACAACGCCCGCGATCGCTATCTCTTTGTCCTGATATTTACCGGGATTGGCTTCGATATCCGCGATTTTTACACGTTCCGGACATGCAATCGTTAACAAGGCCGCAAGGGCGACCGCTGCAAATAGAACGGTTTTGTACATAAGTTTCATGGCTTCTCCTCTGCAAAAGTTTCTCGGGGAGTGGTGATCCATCGTTAAAGATTCGGTTTCGCTGTCAAAGTTTGCCAATTTTCTACTGCTCTGCGGATCGATGAGCCTTTTTTAGGGTATTATTGATATATCCTATTCTCATGGCCGGTTCATTAGTAGCTCAACCAGTCCAGAAAGTAAATGTTTATTCGAGTCTGAAAGACGACCGATGGCATAACCGTGTCGGGCCGGCTGGATTTGAAAGCTGGCATTTCGACGCTGTTTCCGATGATGGACGTGAGGCGTTGGTGATCACCTTTTATGACAACTATCCGATGTCGCCACGCTTTTATGAACAGACAAATCGGTGGGTCGGGGAGCCGGAAATACCGGTGACACGGTTTCCGGCTATTTCGTTTGTCTACAGCTTGGACGGTAGAACGATTTTAAGTGCCGTTAATGAGTTGCATTCGGGCGAATTCGCGGCTGACGGCGACGGTATCGGGTGCCGACTAGGGGCTTCGTCATTCCGATATAAACACGAAGATTACGGTGCGGGATTTTTAGTTACGGTCGATATTGGTACGGTTCGGGGACGTCGGATCCATGCCGAATTAGAATGGCTATTTATTGAATCGGATCTCGCTCCGCCCGCAACCGGAACCTCGGCCGCGATTTGGAATATGGTCGCCCCGCGATCCGATGTCAGCGGTCGCATATCTCTGATTGGCGTACGCGGCAAAACCAGAAAGCTAATCCATTTTAGAGGCAGCGGATATCACGACAATATTTCAAGCGACAACGAACGATACCGTGACCTAAGCTGCCGAATGTGGGGTCGCGGACATTTTGTCGATTCGACGGTTGTCTTTGATCACCACGGAGTTATAAAAAACGATTCAAAAGTGGGCAAAATGTTTATTATTCGAGACGGCGAGATTCGGGATCGGACGGCGGCGTTTGAGGTCAGTCAAATGAAACGCGACCGATGGGGCCTGGCGGTACCGCGATGGCTTTCGCTGGTAACGGCTGAAAATGTTCGGCTCAACATCAGACCGATGAACTGCATACGGTCGGGTTTTTCGGATGTGAAAATGTTGAGCGAGATCTCACTCGATCTAAATGATGGAAAGCTGCGAAAAACGATTGGGATTACCGAATGTTTTGACCCGGGACGATTAAAGAATCGCTTGTTCAGAATGATATCGGATCTCGAGATCGGTCGGGACGGGCGTTCGCCGCTGGTCTGAAGCTATTCGAATTTTACGGCCGTGCCGTACGCCAGAACCTCGGTCGCACTCGGCGAAAAATCCGTTGCATCGTATCGCATTCCTATTATCGCGTCGGCTCCGATTTCGTGAGCGTGCTGGACAAGCCGGTTAAAAGCTTCTTTTCGGGCTTCTTCGCAGACAACAGACCATTCCTCAATGTTGCCGCCGGCGATCGATTTTATCCCGCCAATGAGGCCGCGACCGATCCCGGTCGCACGAACGACAATACCGCGAACAACGCCGAGATATTCGGCGATCGTTTTACCCTGAATATCAAAACCCGTTGTAACGATCATAAAAATCCAGGTCGAACGTTCAAAACTCAATCTACCTCACCGACCGTTTTCAAGTCTTAACGTTGAACAAATTTGGTAGCGCCTAGGGGAGTTGAACCCCTCTTTCCAGGTTGAGAACCTAGCGTCCTAACCGATAGACGAAGGCGCCGTAAACTGACGAATCAAAAGTATAAAACATCATGCGGTCCGTTCAAAGCGGTAATACGGTAAAAGCCTGCTTCGGTGGAAATTGGCCATGGGCCACGGTCTGCCATTTTAATAGGCCGTCTTGTTTCCTGTAATCCCGCTTCAACTTGCCCTCGAACCGATTTAGGTCGATAATTTAACAAAATAATTGGTTAAAACGTTATGACACACAATCTATTTAACACACGGCAAACATTTATAACCGGATCGGGCGCGGAGGGCATTTATTATTCGCTGCCTCAGCTTGAGGCCGAAGGGAAGGGAGCAATATCGCGACTGCCTATTTCGATTAGGATCGTGCTCGAATCCGTTTTGCGCAATTTTGATGAGGGCCAAAAGGTAAGCGAGGCAAATGTCGAGGCTCTGGCCGCATGGCAGGCGAACGAGGAACGGAGCGCAGAGATACCGTTTGTCGTCGCACGCGTTATTTTGCAGGATTTTACCGGCGTGCCGCTGCTGGTCGATCTGGCGGCAATGCGTTCGGCGGTTCAGCGGATGGGGAAAGATCCGTCGGTCATCGAACCCCTCGTGCCGGTCGATCTGGTAATCGACCATTCGGTCCAGGTTGATTACGCGGGCTCCGAAAAGTCGTATCAACGGAATATGGAGATGGAATTTAAGCGTAATAATCAACGCTACCGTTTCTTAAAATGGGGAACTCAGGCGTTTAACGGCTTTAGCGTGGTTCCGCCCGGGATCGGGATCGTTCATCAGGTCAATCTCGAATACCTCGCGAAAGGTGTTTTTGAGCGCGAAGGGGTGTATTTTCCAGATTCGCTGGTTGGGACCGATTCGCATACGACGATGATAAACGGCCTCGGAATTGTCGGTTGGGGCGTCGGCGGCATTGAGGCTGAGGCCGGTATGCTCGGGCAGCCAGTATATTTTCTAACTCCAGATGTTGTCGGCGTAAATCTGACCGGCGAATTGCCTCAGGGGTCGACCGCGACCGATCTTGTTTTGCGGATCACTGAGATATTGAGAAACGCCAAGGTCGTCGGAAAATTTGTCGAATTTTATGGTGGCGGGACTGCCGCCCTCGGTGCGACAGACCGGGCGACGATCGCCAATATGGCTCCTGAATATGGAGCGACGATGGGATTTTTTGGTGTTGACGAAAAAACACTTGATTACTTCCGCAATACGGGACGCAGCCGCGAACAGATCGAAACGATCCGCAATTATTACGAAGCTCAAAAAATGTTCGGCATCCCGAAACAGGGAGACATCGACTATTCGACAACGATCAATCTTGATCTGGCGACCGTCGGCCCGGCGGTTGCGGGGCCCAAACGCCCGCAGGACCGGATTGAGTTGGCCAACCTCGACGATAAATTTATCGAGCTATTTACGATGCCAGTCGCGGATGGTGGGTTTGGAAAGACGGCCGACCAGTTGGAAACCCGCTATGACACCGAATTGTGCGGTGATAAACCGGTGCAAATAAGCGGAGGCGGAGCTCAGAATGAAAGGGTCGTTACTGATGCCGAGTATCGGGGCGAAACCGAGATGATCAATAATCGCCCGACGCCGGATCGAGTCGACGAAGTTGCAGAACACTTTCCACCGACCATGACGACAATCGGAAATGGGGACGTCGTGATCGCCGCAATTACGTCATGTACAAATACATCGAATCCGGCCGTCATGATCGCTGCCGGAATTGTCGCCAAAAAGGCAGCATTGCTCGGAATGAAAATTCCGCCGCACGTCAAAACCTCACTCGCACCGGGTTCGCGTGTCGTAACCGAATATTTGGAAAAAACCGGGTTACAGCAATATCTAAACGAATTGGGTTTTGATCTGGTCGGATACGGCTGCACTACCTGTATCGGAAACTCGGGCCCGCTGGATCCGGGAATAGAAACACCCGTTCTCGAGCATAATATAGTTGTCGCATCTGTTTTGTCGGGAAATCGTAATTTTGAAGCTCGTGTTCATCAGAACGTGAAAGCGAATTTCCTTATGTCGCCACCGCTGGTGGTAGCGTTCGCACTAGCCGGCACAGTGCTCAACGATCCGTATTCCAAGCCGCTTGGCAAGGATAGAGACGGAAACGATATATATTTGAAAGATATTTGGGCGTCGCTTGACGAAGTTAAAGAATTACTCCAGGCGGCATTCGATCCGGAAACTTACAAACGGCTCTACACGCAGTTCTCGGATAAAAATCCTCTCTGGAACGCCATCGAATCGAGTGTCGGCCAGATTTATGAGTGGGATAGTAATTCGACCTATATCCAAGAGCCGCCGTTTTTCGAAGATTTTACGATGGACACCGGCGTTTTCTTGGACATTCACGAAGCTAGGGCACTGGCGATCTTTGGCGATTCTGTAACCACGGATCACATTTCGCCGGCTGGAGCAATTAAAGCATCCTCGCCTGCGGGCCGTTATTTACAGGATTTGGGTGTCGCGCCGGCCGACTTTAATTCCTATGGATCGCGTCGCGGCAACGATCGGGTGATGCTGCGGGGAACATTTGCTAATGTTCGAATCAAGAATACGATGGTCGCGCCGACCGAGGGCGGATTTACAAAACACCAGCCCGATGGCGAAGAAACCTCTATTTATGATGCCGCGATGCAGTATAAACGGGAGAATACGCATCTAATGATTTTTGCCGGAAAGGAATACGGTACGGGAAGTTCGCGAGATTGGGCCGCGAAGGGCACGGCTCTGATGGGTGTCAAGGCGGTGGTTACCGAGTCATTCGAACGAATCCATCGGTCTAATCTGGTAGGAATGGGTGTTTTGCCGCTCCAATTTAAAGAGGGTCAGACGGCACATTCGCTCGGTTTTGACGGAACCGAAAAGTTTGATTTAGTCGGCCTCGAAGGCGTAGAAGTAAAGCCGCGACAGGATGTCACGTTGCGGATCAAGCGGGCCAATGGCGATGTCGACGAAACCATATTGACGCTTAGGATAGATACGCCGATTGAGATCGAATATTACAAAAACGGCGGTATATTGCCGTATGTATTGCGTCAGTTGGTCGGTTAGCGATCTTGTTTAGATCATTTGGCGATGTTAAAATCGCATTTTTAGTAAATGTATTATTTTTGAGCCGTCCCCTTCCGGCATTTTTGGGAGAATTATCATGAAGAAATCCATTTCCACGGTATTTTTAATACTTATTATGCTCGCGGGCAGCTTACCGTTGCTCGCTCAGAAATCGGGGCCGAATTTCAGGCGAAATATAAAGATCGGGACGCAGTTTTCCCAAGTCACCGCCCTAACGGAAGGGAGCGGTGTCTTGGTTAGATGGGAAATGAAAACTGAATTTCAGAATGCCGGGTTTAATGTGTACCGTATCGATTACAAAGGTAAAGCATTAGTTAACGAGGCTCCTGTTATAGGGTCGTTAGGGCGCTATGGTCCCGAATTAACATACGGAGAAAGCTACCAAGTTTTTGACAACGAAGGTTCGATCGGATCGGTGTACGTAGTCGAGACCCTGGGAACGTATGGTCGCTCCGTTTCGAGTAAAACATTCGGAACAGCAACGGTAAAAAATCTCGAAGCGGCAACAGGTCTCTCTAATGATCAGTGGACAACATCTGCTTTCTCAGAAAATAAGACGATCAAAGAAGATAGATCGATATTGACGTCAGAGCTGTCACAGGTCGTACAAAGTTCGATGCAGATCCCCGATCTCAGTAACCATCGGTGGGTAGTGTCGCAGCCCGGTGCAAAAATTGCTGTTAGAAAAGAAGGTCTTTATCGAGTAACGGTCGACGAACTCGCGTCGACGCAGTTTCAAACGAATAGTGATCCGTCGAAATGGCGACTATTTTTAGACGGGGTCGAACAATCGATTATTGTAGGCCCTGGGGGGCAGTATATTGAGTTTTACGGTAAGGGGATCGATACACCGGAAAGTGATACTCGGTTTTATTATTTAATCTCGGGGGACGCTGTGGGAAAACGAATTCCTACCCGGATAATGAGATCAGTCTCAGGGTTTGCTACTGCAACCAACTACACGTTATCAGCTCAGACGAAAGAAAGAATTTCGTATATTACTCGTATTTCAAACGGGGACGAAGAAAACTATTGGGGTCGACTGGTGACATCCGATCAAGCCTCAATGGTTCCAGTTCCATTTGTACTCAGCGGTGTCGATTTTCAGTCGCCAACGGCTGTCGTCACGATTCGCATGCAGGGATTTTCGCTGAATAATCATAATGTCATTGTCAAAATTAATGGGCATGAGTTATCACAAATGTCCGCGGCCTTCCATGATAACTTTGCCTCGACGGTGACAATTCCGACAAGTTACTTAACCGAAGGCTCGAATCTGCTTGCATTAAACTCACAAAGCGGAAATGATTTCAGCCTTTTTGATTCTATAACCGTAAAATATGCCCGCAAATATCAGGCGGATCAGAATAAGATCGCCTTTTACACTCCGGGTTATAAAAAGGTTAATCTAACCGGCTTTGACTCGCCGAATATCAGGGTTTTTGATACGACCGCAGACGGTGCTCCCATTCTAATTTCAAATGTTTCGATTGTGCCGTCGGGTGCTGGTTTTACGGCTACGCTGCCGGCAAATCGTTCTATGGTATCGTATGCTGTCGAGGACTCCGCGATTCTTGAATCGCCCGCTGTCATAAATAATGCTCCGTCCGATCTTTTCGCCCCGACAAATGGAGCCGATTTAATAATCGTTTCTCATTCGGCTACAGATTTTATGTTAGCCGCAGAGGATTGGGCAAATTATCGCAGAGCTGAGGGATTTACCGTAAAAGTTGTCGATATAGCCGACGTTTATGACGAATTTGGATACGGTGTGGCAAGCTCAAACGCCCTAAAGGAATTTTTTGAAAATGCCTATACAAAATGGCAATTACGTCCTCAATATGTTTTGTTGATAGGCGACGGCTCTTATGATGCTCGCAATTACGAGGGTTTTGGATACAACAATTTGATTCCCACGAAATCGGTTCGCCTTATCTATGAAGAAAGCGGTAGCGATGAGGCACTGGCGGATTTTGATGGAGATGGATTAGCTGAGATGGCGATTGGCCGTATACCAGCCAGAACGTTCGGTTCGATAGTGACTATTTTTAATAAAACAAAAGCTTTCGAGACAAGTGCGTTGCAATCCTTCGACCGCGGGGCTTTGTTTGCCTATGATCTTCCCAATGGATACGATTTCGCCGGAATGAGCCAGACAATGAGAAAGGAACTTCCTGACTCAGTGCCAGCGGTATATGTTGCAAGGGGCCCTTCAACGGCGTCTTCGGAACTAATTTCAGAAATGAATAAAGGTAAGTTTGTAATAAACTATTCCGGCCATGGTTCGACCGGTGTGTGGGCTGCGAGTAGCTTCTTTGGAATCAATAGTGTTCCAAGCGTAACTAACGGAACGGAACCCAGTATCTATAATATGCTGACTTGTCTTAACGGATTCTTTTTGCGACCGGATGCGGATTCATTGGGCGAGAGTTTGTTAAAGTCGGCAAACGGAGGAGCGGTTTCTGCATGGGCGTCAACATCTGAAACAACGCCGGACGTTCAGTTAATTATGGGAGCAAGGTTCTATAATAAGCTTGGAAGTCGAACAATCCCGCGAATGGGCGATCTCGTGAAGGATGCCAAAACCAGCATTCCTGCCGGAGCGGACGTCCGACTATCATGGGCATTGCTTGGCGACCCGATGCTGCGGGTTATAGCACCGACACCGTAATCGGATCAGTGGAAGATCGTTGTAACGAAATAAGGGGCGTCCATTTCGGACGCCCCTTTTATTTGGTACTCGCGGCAGGATTTGAACCTGCGACTTCTTCCTTCGGAGGGAAGCACTCTATCCAACTGAGCTACGCGAGCAAAAAACCTAAAGCAATAATACCATCACTACCGCGGAACAAAAGTGATTCGTTTGATCCTGATCGGTTCGAGCGGCCGTTCGCCCTCTTTTGGCTGCACACCAGAGATCGTCCGAACATTATTCATGCCATCGATAACCTTACCAAAGATCGTATATTTAGTATCAAAACCGGATTCGCGTTTTAGAGTGATAAAAAACTGAGAATTTGCCGAATTGTTATCAGGCTCGCGAGCCGCACCAACAATGCCGGTATCATATAAAATGTCGGAGAATTCGGCTTCGACATTTGGTTTATCGGATTTACCGGTTCCGTCGTTTCTGGGATCGGCGTCCTTTGAGAGGGGATCGCCGCCCTGGATTACCGAGGGGTTTATACGGTGAAAGGTGGTCCCGTCATAGACGCCTTCTTTGGCTAATTCCTTAAATCGGGAAACCATTTTCGGGGCAATGTTCGAATAAAGCTCAATCTTTACGGTTCCGTAAGCGGATTCGTGTTCCATCTCGATTAGGGCCGCCTCGCTGTCCGCAACTGGCTCAACACCCTTTTTAACTTCGGCGACGGCGGTCGATTTGGTATTCGCGGGTTTAGTGTCCGAACAGGACGCCGTGAATATCAGAGATATCAGAAACAGAAAGAAAGTAATCTTTTTCATATTGTTTTTTCGCTGTCCAAAATAATCGTAACTGGGCCGTCATTGACGAGTTCGACGTCCATCATTTCGCCAAATCGGCCCGTGGCAACATTTGATACCGACTCTCGCGCCATTGTCACAAAATAGTCGTACGACTGACGAGCATCGGTTCCAGCAGCCGCGGCGGCGAACGACGGGCGCCGTCCACGCCGGGTATCGCCGTAGAGCGTAAACTGTGAAACTACGAGCAGATCACCGGAAATATCCAGAAGTGAGAGATTCATGCGATCGTCTGAATCCTCAAAGATCCGTAGATTGACTATCTTATCGACCAAATAATCTGCGTCATGTCCATCATCAGCATGTGTGACGCCAAGTAAAACCAACAGGCCGCGACCGATCTCGCCCGAGATCTCGCCGTTTACGGTTACCTTCGCACGTTTTACTCGCTGAACTACGGCCCGCATTTAGGCGTCGGCGTCGGCTATATATACTTTGTCCATAACGACCGGCTCTTTAGGCTTGTCATTTTGGTTTCTGTCAACGGCTGCAATGGCGTCAACGACTTCCTGGCCTTCGATCAACTTGCCAAATTTGGTATAGCTCGGGGGCAGCGGATAATCGATGTGCATGATAAAGAATTGTGAACCGTTGGTGTTGGGGCCCGAATTAGCCATAGCTACCGTGCCTTTTTCGTAGATACCGGCGTAAAGCGGCGAACCGCGATCGATCTCATCGTCGAATTTTCCGCCCCAGGCTGATTCGCCGCCATATCCTTCGCCAAGCGGATCGCCGCCCTGGATCATAAAATTTGGGATCACGCGATGAAAGATCACGCCGTCGTAGTAATTCTTGTCGGCCAAAAGCCGAAAGTTTTCGGTGGTTTTGGGAGCATCCTGCTCTAAAAGTTCGAATTTGATCGTTCCCTTGTTCGTTTCTAAAACTGCAATTCTATTTGCCACTGTATAATTTCTCCAAAATTTATATCTATCTGAATTTACTTTTTGAATTTCTGTATCGCTATTTTAACAATTTACCGTTGATGCAATCCAACCGGGCCAAGCTTTTTGAACCGGTATTGAATTAAGGGAACCTCTAAAAATTGAAAAATTAAAAGGCATTTTCTAAATTGCCACTAGCTTTAGCTAGTGGTTATGTGTCAAATCAAGAAGAGGCTTTAGCCAAATTAAAGAAATAAGTTCATTATCCTTAATGCTTTAGCTAAA
>JBGTCS010000179.1:0-3526 GCA_041748715.1 Pyrinomonadaceae bacterium
CCGCATTTTCCGGATCTTTATGGCGAGGAGTTTGAGGCGGCGTATTTGCGTGCCGAAGAGGAAGGCCTCTTTATGAGGCAGGTAAATGCCCGCGATCTTTACGCCAAAATGATGCGCACGATGGCTCAGACCGGCAACGGATGGATGACTTTTAAGGACGCCAGCAATCGCAAATCCAATCAGACCGCAAAGCCCGAGAATGTCGTTCACCTTTCTAATCTCTGCACCGAGATCATCGAAGTCACATCGGACAACGAAACGGCCGTCTGCAATCTAGGTTCGATAAATGTAGGGCGGTACACTCGGAGTGCGGACACTCCTGTCCGCCCGTCTGATGAATCTAATGAACAAGAACGACACGCGGACAGAAGTGTCCGCGCTCCGATCGAATTCGACTACGAAAAACTAAGCCGCAACGTCCGGCTAGCTGTTCGCCAGCTTGATAAGGTTATCGACCTTAACTATTACGCGATCGAGAGCACGTCGGATTCGAATAACCGCTGGCGAAATATCGGTCTCGGCGTGATGGGATTGCAGGATGTGTTTTTTCAGATGCGTTTGCCGTTTGATTCGGACGAAGCACGAAAAATTTCGGCTCGTATCCAGGAAGAGATCTATTTTGCGGCTCTCGACGCGTCGGCAGATCTGGCGGTCGAGCGCGGAATGCATCCGGCCTTTCCGGACACCCGTGCGGCACATGGCGATCTGCAGTTCGATTTTTGGGGCGTCACGCCCGACGATATCGGCCGCTGGGACAACCTGCGTGAAAAGATCAGATCGACGGGCTTGAGAAATTCGCTGATGATCGCCATCGCTCCGACCGCGACGATCGCCTCGATCGCCGGCAGTTACGAATGCATCGAGCCGCAGGTGTCGAACCTATTTAAACGCGAAACGCTCTCGGGCGATTTTGTTCAGATCAATAAATATCTGGTCCGCGAGTTAAAAGAGATCGGCCTGTGGACCGAATCGATCCGCACCAAGATCAAATTGAGCGAAGGCTCTGTTCAGGACATCGCTGAATTTAGCGACGAACTCAAGGCGATCTACCGCACATCGTGGGAGATACCGATGCGTTCGCTGATCGACATGGCTGCGGATCGCGGTGCATTTATCGACCAGAGCCAATCGCTCAACCTATTCATGGAAAGCCCGAATATCGGCAAGCTTTCGTCAATGTATATGTACGCGTGGCAAAAAGGCCTCAAGACGACCTATTACCTGCGTTCGCGTCCGGCAACACGCATCGCACAGGTCGCCCACGGCGATAACATCGCGACCGTGATCAATGAGCCGAAAAAGGTTTATACGGATGAGGAAGCGTTGGTCTGCTCGATTGAAAATCCTGAGGAATGTGAAGCATGTCAATAGGAAATATTGAATGACGAATATCGAATGATGAATGAAAGAGTTTGATCTCAAAACGCGAACGAAACAATTTGCTTTGCGAATTATCAAACTTTTCAGATCGCTTCCTAGATCGCCCGATGCTCAAGTAATCGGTAAACAGATATTGCGAAGCGGAACCAGCGTTGGCGCCCAATACCGAGAAGCGTGTCGTTCGCGTTCGAATGCGGAATTTATCAGCAAAATGACGAGTAGCCTTCAGGAGTTGGATGAAACGGCCTATTGGTTAGAAATTCTGGTGGAAGGGGAATTCGTTAAGGCGGAAAAACTGAAAGGATTGCAGGACGAAACGGACGAATTGATCGCGATATTCGTCACCTCCATAAAGACTGCTCGCCCAAAGAAGTAGATTTCGATATTCGATATTCTGTATTCGATATTAAGATTATGTTATTAAATCCCGGTTTCAACCTAACCCTTCGCCCGATGAAGTATCCGCAGTTTTATGAAATGTATAAAAATGCGATCAAGAACACGTGGACCGTCGAGGAAGTCGATTTTTCGACCGACGTCAATGATCTTCGGAACAAGATGACAGCGTCTGAACGTCACATGATCAATCGTCTTGTCGCGTTTTTTGCGACCGGCGATTCCATCGTTTCGAACAACCTCGTACTAAACCTCTACAAACACATAAATTCGCCCGAAGCGCGAATGTATCTGTCGCGTCAGCTATACGAAGAGGCGATCCACGTGCAATTTTATCTGACATTGCTCGACACCTATATCCCGGATGTCCGCGAGCGCGAACAAGCGTTTGCGGCGGTCGAGAATATTCCGTCGATCCGGGCCAAAGCCGAATTTTGTCTGAAATGGATCGATTCGATCAACGATCTGAACGCACTCGAGACAACCGAGCACCGCAAACAGTTTTTGCTCAACCTGATCTGTTTTGCGACATGTATCGAAGGCCTGTTTTTCTTTGCGGCATTCGCATACGTTTATTTTCTGCGTTCCAAGGGCTTGCTTCACGGCCTGGCGGCCGGAACGAATTGGGTCTTTCGCGACGAATCGGCCCACATGGCGTTTGCTCTCGATGTAGTCAGAGAAGTTAGAAATGAAGAACCCGAGCTTTTTGATGAATCGCTCCACCGCCAGATCGTCGAAATGATCGACGAAGCCGTCACCTGCGAAATGAAGTTTGCCGAGGACATCTTGTCGGGCGGCATCTCTGGCCTTTCGGTTTCCGATATGCGGCAATATCTCGAATTCATCGCCGACCAACGCCTCGCCATGCTCGGTCTGCAAAAGGTTTACGGAGCAAAAAATCCGTTCTCGTTTATGGATCTGCAGGACGTTCAGGAACTAGCCAACTTCTTCGAACGCCGGGTTTCGGCGTATCAGGTTGCGGTGGCGGGGGATGTGAGTTTTAACGAAGCATTTTAAGGAGAATGAATCTCGCTATGGGCCAGACATTCAACATTTATTGTGACGAAAGTGCTCACCTTGAAAATGACCATCTAAGAGTGATGGTTTTGGGTGCGATTTGGTGTCCCGTTGAGGAGATCCGAGAAGTATCATCACGCATCAAGGAGATAAAAAAACGTCATGGTGTGAGTCCTGATTTCGAGTTTAAGTGGACAAAGATATCCCCTGCCAAAATTCAACTTTATTTGGATATCCTTGACTATTTTTTTGATAACGATGATTTGCGTTTTCGAGCCTTAGTCATCCCAGATAAAACCAAGCTTCGGCATCAAGAGTTTGGACAGTCACATGATGACTGGTATTACAAGATGTATTTCACCATGTTGAAAACGGTTCTCTCGTCGAACTCCACTTTTCGCATTTATTTAGATGTTAAAGACACTCGTAGTCAGGCAAAGGTAGATGCTCTTCATGAAGCTTTATGTAAGGTGGCTTATGACTACGACCGAAACATAGTTCAGCGAGTACAGACCGTGAGGTCACACGAAGTCTCCGCTTTGCAATTGACCGATCTGCTCATTGGTGCAGTTAATTACGCTAACCGAAAATTGGAATCAAGTGCGGCTAAACTTACTTTTGTTGAGCGGTTCAAAGAACGATCCCGATATAGCTTGGTTAGGTCGACTCTGCCCAGTGAAGACAAGGTTAACATTGTAGTTTGGAAAGCTCAGGAGGGTGACTAAAGAAGATG
>JBGTCS010000180.1:0-7064 GCA_041748715.1 Pyrinomonadaceae bacterium
GTCGAATTGCTTCGCGAGCGTGATCTGCTGGTACCACCCCCGAACCCAGCACCAACCGTTCTCGTCCGCAACGCCGAGCCCGCATTGGCGGTCGCATAGTAGCGAATGTCTCCGGCATCTCGGCCTTCGAAACTGCTTTCCATTTCCCCTTTCAATTTTCCATTTTTGAAACCCACGCTACGACGCAGAGGCCGCAAAACTAGCCTGGGAGCGGACGCTGGATTTTTTTAAGAAAATTCTCAAGTGATCGGCATTTAGCCCTTTTGTTTGCGAAACTCGCGAGCGAGGATCTGGACGGTTGCTCGTTTGTCAATCAACGAGACCGGGCTCTTCGAATGAGATCAATCCAGTCTGTCAACGCTTTGAGGCTGTGAGACCAAAATATCGTTAGCCCCCGGCCTTGGGCATCTTCGAGGTATTCGCGCTTGAAGACACCGCCAATAACCGCCGTAGGGACAATAAGTCTTTCGCCGAAAGCTCGTATCCAGCGTTCCGCTTTTGCCGCAGCCTCCATATTTAAACGCTCCAAAGATTCAGCCAAAACAACTCAACCTAGGCCAACAAAACGCTTCTACCCTTTTTTACACCTGCCGAAATCAGATAAAACCCGCGATGAAAACCCAATATCCCCGAAACAAAAAAAGACTGCCCAAGAACCTTAGTTCTTAGACAGCCTCTTTGTTTCGTAGGCATAAGCCAAGTTTATCCCTTCCGATTAGCTAATATCTTCACGAACGAACCCGAGCGGAGCTCGTCCATTGTGATACTTGTTCGCCTCGTCGCTTCCTCTGCAGTGATCGCGCCGCAATTAATCGCCCGCAGGAAGAAGTTCAGCAGTCCCTGGCCGGTGGCGGCGTCGTCGAAAATGTCGCCGACCAACGTGGCGCGTGCGGCTTTTTCGATAAAATTGCTGAGCCGTTCGCTCGCCGCATCGAGACCCTCGAGAACATATGTAAAGACGGCGGCGTAGCGTGTCGGCAATTGTCCGGGGTGAAGATCCCATCCCTGATAAAACGCATTCGCAAGCGAATGCCGGCAATGATTGTAGTGAAGTTTCCACGCACGGTGTACGACGGCATTATTTTCCGCGATCTGCTCGGGCGTCAGATCGTTGCCGCGATGCGGAGCAACGGGCATGATGTTCGTGGCGCCGTCCGACAGCCAGACGCCTGTCCCCGCCAGCGACACCTGCATCACGTTCCGGGCAAAATCGCATGCCGGATGGAGCATGTCCTGATATGCAGCCGTGATGTCGCAGCTCGCTGTGTAATCGTAAGTACCGAAATGAGCCGCGACACATCGGCCGCGCGCGGCATCGAGCAAACGGGGGATCGCGATCTCGCCATCGGGTCCGACGATCGATTGCGTCGTTTCGATCATCATCTCCATCCTGAGCATGCCGGCTGCAAGGCCCAGCTTCGGTTCGATCACGTCGAAGATATCGGCAAGGGCAGTGACCTGTTCTGGCGTGACGATCTTTGGCAAAGTGACGACAAAATTCGCCGGGAGCTTGCCCCCCGAAGACGCGACTAACGCGCTCACGAAAAGATCGAGTGTCCGAATGCTTCGTGCATGAAGCTCTTCGCTGAATGTCTTGATCCTGATGCCGATAAACGGCGGCAGTGTTCCGATAGCCATGCCGCGCGCGACTTCCTCGGCCGCCGATACGGCGTGGCCGTCCTCTTCGGAATCGGGGCGTGTTCCGTACCCGTCTTCAAAATCGATACGGAAATCTTCGACAGCCTCGCGCGCGAGCTTCTCGCGGACACGTTCGAAGATTATCTCGCGGATCCCGTTGGAAAGGTCGAGGGCGTCGCCAAATGTCGCGGCGTCTGGTGCGAAGGACTCGAATGCTGTTGTAGCAAGCTGCCCAAGTCTGACGGCTGTGTCCGCCTTAAAAAGGTGAGCTCCGCCATAGACGGTATGCACGGGCTGGCGACGTCCGGTTCCACCGGGATAGGACTTTGCGAAAAACGCAAGCGATGGCCGAAAGCCCTCGGTGATCGTGTGGATGGTTTCAGGTGAAAGTGATGTGCCGATTTCCATATGTTTCTTTTAACCGCTGAGACGCAAAGCGATATTTTTTGAGGGTTTCGTGTGTTTCGTGTTATTTAGTGGTTTCGGGTTCTAAAACTTGAACCACTAATCACACTCAGCACACGAAGCAAAACTATTCGTCATTGGGCTTTGCTCTCCGGCTGTTTAAATTGCCCCGACCTTCAGGTCGGGAGTAGCCTTGCTCAAGAATGGCGCAGGCTTAAGCCGAATTAAATAACAAAGAAAAATTCTAATAGGCTTCAGCCCAAAACCTCAGGAGTTTGGGCTAAAGCCCACACCTCTCGAAACATGCCTTTCACGACCTAACGGTCGTGGCAATTTAAACAGCCAACGGATCTACCCGCGCCTTAGCCGGCCCTCGATCAGACCGTGAGGCTCCTCGGTCGGCAAAAAAATTCTGTTGTTGTTCGCCTCACCAAATCTCGTTACATCGACCGGAATGCAGTGAATATTCGGCAGAGAGAATGCTATCTCGGTAACGTCCGGATGATGATCCAGCACGGCCTCGCCCATTGCATAGAGCGTATGCTGAACGCTTAGACTGTCGTGCTCGGCAAACGTATCGAGTATCGTCTGACGGACACCGCTCCACAACACCTCGGTCGCCGCTTCCGGACTCGCGTATCGCCAATTTGCTTTTACCGAGGTACAGAATATTCGGTCAGTGGCCTCGGGCAGCGTCGTGAGCCTGTCCTTCTTAAATCCCGCGAACCCGGATCGGGTCGTCTTGATAACGGTAAGGTCTTCGAGGCCTGATTCGACCGAACAGTCGTCCTGGGTCAGCCTGATCGCAGTCGTCCGTTTTTCGCCGCCGCTTTTCGTAAAGGAATGCGGGTGAGGTTCACCACCCATCGGGATTCGGGTGTACTTGTGTTCGATGATATCGATCGAGACGCGCTGAACTTGCTCGTTTTCGGCGAGAAAGTATCGACCCAACCTGAGCCCGAAACTCTCGATCTCTTCGATCTCCTCCGTTTGGGCAGCGAGGGCATAGACGGTGTTCTTCATCGTGTCGGTCGGCAGACACTTGCTGTTGTCGCCCTGTAGGTGGATATCGTCGAAGTCGCCTTCGAACGCGATCTTCACGTTGATATTTTGCAGCTCATGCCACTCGCCTCGCCGCGCTACTTTCATCAGGCGGACCCGCGATTTTCCATAATTGTTGTGGACAAGTTGAACCGACATACGTTTAGCTCCCGCGATAGGTTGAATATCCAAAAGGGCTCAGTAAAAGCGGAACGTGGTAATGCTGCGACACGTCGTTTACGATAAAAGCGATCGTAACTTCACTGTAGAAAGCGTCGACCTCGCGGCCACTGAAGTAAGGACCGACCTCGAACGTTAGACGGTGAATGGCCTTCGTTACCCCCTCGCCGCCGGGAATTAGATCGCGTGCCCGACCGTCATTGTCGGTTATTTGAGTTCCGATCTGTTCCCATCCGCCATCAGACTTCTGACGATCGAGGGTCACGAGGATCCCGCAGGCGGGCACGCCAATCGAAATATCGAGAACATGTGTTGTTATTGCGCTCACAGTGATAAAAGTTTTCTTAGCCGGATCTCAGTTATTTCTTGCTGCTCCCTGGCCGCGTTCGTTATCTCGGTCTTTCGATCAAGGCCAAACCGCAACCGGCAAAGCTCCAACATCTCCTCGGCACTTTTGCCGCTCGCACAGACGATGAATATAAAGCCGAACTTGTCATGATACGCGCGGTTGGCGGCAGCGAGCTCTTGCTTCAATCGATCGTCCGCCGCATTCATTCCTGCCTGCTCTCCGGCCGACCATTCGGCGGATCGCGCCTGTTGAGTTTCCGCCGCTTTCGTTTCGCCGATCTTCGGATGGGCCGAAAACGCAGCAAGCCAGTCGTCCGTGTCCAGCTCGTTCCAGATATCAGCGGCAGTATTTATCAAGTCGCAAGCGGACGCGAACGGACGCGCTGAAGCCAACAAATATGCCCATTTCACAGAACCGCAACAGTCTCGAAACACCAATTCCGCTTCGGCCGTGCCGGCCTGATTAATTCGCTCAAGCGCTTTGTTCATTCGGCGATCCTGCCGTACAGCCGCAAACGGCTGACTCCGCCGTCGGGGTAAATATTTAGCCGGGCATGTGTTACATCTCCCAGATCTGCGAGTTCATGAACAAACGCGTGTCGCGTGTGGGGCTGCAACTTCGTGTTCGGGAGCAGTTCCTGCCACACGATCGAATCGAGTGATGTACTCGCTTCGGCTCGTCCGACATCGATCGAACAGCTCTCCGGATAATTTCCCTTGAAATGCGAGGTGTCTACCTCGACGCGAGTAAGCGACCCTAGCGCACCGAGTTTGATAATGCACCAGTCGTGACCGGGCCCACGTCGTCTCTGCGATTCCCAGCCGTCGCTCATGTCGCGCGCCAGGCCAGGCATTATCAAATTAGATCGGTGACCGAAGAACATATCGCTCGCCAAGGGTACCGTGCCGCCATTTTCTGCGGCTGCAAGATCGATCTCACTGCTCCGGCGTTTTAGCGAGTCCCAATCAGGCAAGACATCGCCATAAACCCGCAGTCGTGCGACACCGCCGTCCGGAAAGATCTTTAGACGAACATGAGTTGTGCGTGCCGGAAAATCGACCGCGAGGTTGTTTTGTGTATCGCCCCTGAGAGCCACCTTGGCCAGGATACCGGTCCATTGTATTTCCTCGCCCAGCAATTCCGCGAGGTCCGATTTAGTATCCGCGGAACAAGCGTCGATCGAGCAATGGGAAGGAAAGTTGCCTCGGAAAAAACTTGTGTCCACAGTAACGCCTCGTATTTCGCCCGGTGCTCCCAGCCGAACGACGCACCAGTCAAATTCTTCGTTAAGCCGCGGACTTCGCCGACGCATGGTCTCCCATCCATCCATCCATTTGCCCCGCTCGGTATATTTCCCCTCGATCCAGATCGGAGCGGCCGCCTTGAGCAAGCTTTCCTTCGGAGCAAAGAATTCGTCGTTGGCGAAAAGCACGGCTCCGCCAAGTTTTTCAGACGCAAGATCGACAAGATCAAAGAATTCCATAAGCGTGGCTGTTTGGATTAGATAATCAGTTTCCCGACGATTGTATTAGCAAACTCGCCATTTGTAAAAGCTACTCGGCCACCGACGTAAGTTGTCCGAACGCATCCATGAAGTTCCATTCCCGAATATGGCGTCAACTTGTGGCGATGCTCAATTAATTCCGGTCGCAAGGTGAATCGCTCGTCCGGATCCCAAACGACGATATCGGCATCAAAACCCGGAGCGAGCTTACCTTTCCTGTTTTCGAGTCCCGCCAGTTTTGCGGGTGCCTCGGACATTAGGCGGACGAGATCCATGAGTCCAAACCCTCGGGCTCTGAAATTCGTCCACATGACCGGAAGACTAAACTGCAGTGCTGATATCCCGCCCCATGCGTCCATGAAATCACCCGTGTCCTGCAGTTTGAGTGCGGGTGTACACGGCGAATGGTCAGAAACGATCATGTCGATAGTACCGTCGCCGACGGCTTCCCAAAGCTTTTCGCGGTTTTCACGCTCACGAACCGGAGGACAGCATTTGAAATGGGTGTCACCATCGGCGATATCCTCGGAGGTAAATGTCAGATAATGCGGACACGTCTCGACCGTGATCGGCAACCCTTCGGATCGGGCCGCACGGAGGATACCTAAGGAGTCGGACGACGATTGATGGACGATGTGGACTCGGGTCCCGGTCTCGCGGCAAAGTTCGACCATCAACCCGATCGCGGTGTCCTCGGCTTCTCGTGGACGTGAGCGCAAAAACGTGTGGTATTCGCGAGGATCACGATCCGCGATTGACGCGGCAGCATCTTCGATAGGTCCCTCAAGCTCCGCATGTACGAGCAGAACTGTGTCGAGTCGGGCCAGCTCCGGCATCGCGATCCGCAAGTCGGCCACTGTTACGTGAGGAAACTCATCGACTCCCGAGTGGATCAGAAAGCATTTGAACCCGCGCACGCCTTGCCGGACGAGTGGTTCCAGTTCTCTTACATTTCCCGGAACGACCCCGCCCCAAAACGCGACGTCGACCGAGCACTTGTCTTTGGCCGCGGCAAGCTTTTCCTCAAATGCCCTGCTTGTCGTAGTAGCGGGAATTGAATTAAGCGGCATATCCACGATAGTCGTGACGCCGCCCGCCGCCGCCGCTCTTGTGGCCGTTTCGTACCCTTCCCATTCGGTGCGGCCCGGCTCATTGACATGAACGTGTGAGTCGACAATCCCCGGCATAACAACAAAGTCGCCTGCATCGACGAGAGTTGCTCCGTCGTGAGTAACAGTCCATTCACCGACGGACACGATCTTCCCATTCTCAAAATGGACGGTCGCCGGTCGGACCCCGGAAGGTAATACAACTCTGCGACTGCGAATGATATTGCGTGACATCTGTGCAATATAATAGCGCGAATCCCCAATAAACTGGTCCTAGTCTAGCCTTTGATTTACAGACGTGTTCGTGCAGGGCTTTCACTTATCGATAATGCGGTCGGCCATTGGGGAAAAAAAAACTCTTTCTCGCCAACTTCTTTTCGCTAAACCCTGCCTACACAAGGGTGATTAATGATCACTTACAGAATTTTTGGGCACGTAGACGGAATTGACGGTTATTAAATTTGTGTGCGGATTCGATAACTCGACGTTGTAGGCCCCGAATGAATAAAGAAGTCAGAATGATGAATATATAATCTTTTCGGACACGGCGTCTTTTGTGCAACGCCGAACATCGCGGTAAGATCATTGTGTTCAAAAAACATCATAATCTTTTTCCTTAGACCTTGGAGTGAAGCTAAATGAAAAACTGTAAATTTCGGATTTTTTTATCCTTTGTTGTGGCGTCTCTTCTGATTTCGACCTCGCTTGGCCAGGCCGGTCAGGCGTCGAATGCTGAGCTTATCGCCACGCGAAATGCGATCGAGGCCGAGTTGCAGTCGGTTGCGACGGTTTACCGAAAAGTCATGGTGCCGATGCGCGATGGCAAACGGATGGCGGC
>JBGTCS010000181.1:0-30253 GCA_041748715.1 Pyrinomonadaceae bacterium
CTACGCCTTTTACAGCTTTGGCAAAATATTCGAATTTTTGTCAAACAGGGCTCATCTGGCGATCGTTTTTCTGCTGTCCGCGATCGGCGGCGGCATTCTGAGTCTGATCTTTGCGCCCGAAGGTGTCTCGGTCGGAGCGTCCGGCGGCATCGTCGGCCTGGTCAGTTATCTGGCGGTCTATGGGTTCAAACGAAGGCAGTTTGTGTCGGCCGAGTTTAGAAAAAGCCTATTGCAGAATATCGGTTTCATACTAGTTTTTGGATTGGTGCTTTATCAGGTGATCGACAATTTCGGACATATCGGCGGGCTTATCGCGGGTGCAGTTTATGGGGCGATCCAGATCCCGTCGGATGAGACTACCGATCCGAGGACCGCAAGCTCCACTACGGAGATCGGCGGTCTCGCAGCTTTGGGTATCTATATTGCCGCCTGCGGCTTTAGCATTCTGTTAATTTTACGGGTGATTTAGATCGTTATGGCCCGCGTTCGCGTACATCAGCACGTCAATCCATTTAGTCCATACTACCGGCAGGAACCTGAACCATTGAATCCGGCGGCGGTGTATGCCGATCCTTCGCTTCCCGTGCATCTCGATATCGGCTGTGCCCGCGGTCGGTTTATCTTACGAATGGCCGAAGTCGAGCCTGAGTGGAATTTTCTCGGCGTCGAGATCCGCAAACCGCTTGTCACCGAAGCAAATGAGATCGCGGCCGAACAAGAATTTGTAAATCTCCACTATGAATTCTGCAACGCCATGCTCTGGCTGGATCGCGTTCTGGAGGGCATTTCGACAGATTTGCTTCAAACGGTATCGATTCAATTTCCCGATCCGTGGTTCAAGAAAAAGCATGCCAAGAGGCGAATGGTCAACGCCGGGCTTGTCGCGACAGTCGTCAGGCGGCTGGCGGTCGGCGGAATTATATTTGTTCAGACGGATATTGAATTTTTGGCCGACGAAATGTTCGAACTGTTTAGATCCACAGCGGAATTAGCTGAAACACCGACCGACGAAAATCCATTTTCCGTCAAAACGGAACGGGAAATATCGGTCGAAAACCGGCGATTGCCAGTTTACCGAACGATGTTCAAAAAGAAATAATAAAGGCCGGAACTCAATGGTTCACGGCCTTTGTCAGATAATCGAAAACCTTTTACCAGGTTATATCAACGGCATAATTGTCCGCGCCGCCGCCCGGATCAAAAATCTGTACGATGGCAACATAATCATTTGCCCGGCTTGGCTGTTGGATGACCGTCACACTTCCGCGGCCCTCGCGTTTGCGGATGTTGACGGTTCCCGGTCTGATCGCCAGATAGCCGTTCATATTAAAATTGACATTCGTCAGGCCGCTCGCTGACATATCGATTGTCTGAACTTCGCGGCCGGTGATGATTATATTCACGGTCTGGTCGACGCGTCCGCGCCATGACACCGACCCGCTTCTATATGGTTCCTCAACGATCGCCGCCGTTACCCAGGACACGTTGATCTTATAATTGTCGGCACCGCCGCGCGGATCATAGATCTGGACGATCGCGGTAAAATTATTCGACCGCGACGGCTGTTGAATGACCGTCACGTCGCCGCGGCCGTCGAGCTTTTGAGCTGTGACGCTGGCCGGACGTTGCGGAAGCGGCGAACTGATATTTTGCGAATAGGTTTGAGTCGTATTTCCTGATAAATTCTCCGCAATCACGGAATTTCCACGAATAACGATATTCGCCCGATCGTCCACTCGACCGCTCCATTCGACTATGCCGGTCGAGTTTATGCCGCCGGTCGGGGGAGAGTTGGGGGTGTTAGACACCGGAACGTCATAGGTTCGCGAGCGATTGCTAAATCCATCCTGATAACCCTGCTGAAAATACATCGCGATATTTTGATCGTAACCTCGTTGAATAGAGTGTTCCGAGCTGGGCTGGCTTGAGCGGCGACGGTCGTTTTGGCCGATCGTATAGCCCGAATCATAGGCGTTTCGCTGTGACGTACTCCAACGAAATGTCGGGCCTATGCTGTCATATCCGGCATTGTATCCGTCGCGATAAAAAATTTCGTACTGATTGCTAAATTTTTGCCGGTACCGGCGAAAATCGCTGTTTTGATTGTTGCGGGCGTCCATCACACCGTCCTGATAGCCTTCGTCATAAAAGCCGCAGCGAATCGGTGAGGAACTGGTTCTGTCGCATTGAGCAAAAGCCGTGTCAGCCGCAAAACCGAATACTAAGAGGAGAGACATGTAAAGAAATATTGTTTTCATTTTTATTCTCCTTTTGTCTAAAACGCCTTGATGCGGGGAGCCAAGCGTCTCGTGCGATATGATGAGCGCCGCGAGACTAAGCGATGCCTGCAGCGGTCATAAGTAAATCATTCCCAGCGTTTTTCTTTTTTAAATCGCTTGATCACCATTTCGCGCCGTAATTTTGGTAGATGATCGATAAATAGTTTTCCGTCGCAGTGGTCGGTTTCGTGCATGAACGCCCGGGCAGCATAGCCCTCAGCTTCGCGTTCGAACCATTCGCCATGCTCGTCCTGTGCCCGGAGCGTCACTTTTTGCGGGCGAACGACTACCGCCGGGACCTTGCCCACCGAAAGACAGCCCTCCTGGCTTGATTGTTCGCCGTCGACTGCGACTATCTGCGGATTGGCAGCGATGAGTTTGACGCCCTCGCAATCCATCACAAAGAGCCGCAGATTTAACCCGATCTGCGGAGCGGCGAGGCCCACGCCCTCGGCATCATACATGGTGTCGAACATATCGGCACACAATGCTGCGAGATCTGAGTCAAATTTAGTAACCGGCTGACCTAGGTCAGCGAGTACCTTTTCGGGATATTCCGTGATCTTTCGGATCGCCATTTTTATCTTGGGATCACGCCCGTTCGCGAGCTGCGATGAAATCCGCGGCTGGCATTAAAACCTTTTTCCCGTCGTTCGAGGCATTCCCAGCAGACGATGCTAGGCCGGTTTGTAGGCGATAAAAACGTGTTGTAATGTTCGACCTCGCGGTCGCATTCGGTGCAGCGAGCGGTGGGTTTGTCGGTTATTTTGGGATCCAGAGTTTCCATCATCGTCTCAATTATTTTGTTAGACCGTGCAATCAATGATTATTTCAACGCCTAGTCTAACAGGGTAGGGCTCAATTATGTAGCAGCTCCTGACCAGTACGGTTAATAATCCGGCTTTCGCCGCAGCAAACGGACCGAGGTTTCACCGAAAAATTCCTGCGTCGATTCGATATCAAAATATTTTTCTACGAAATCTTCCAATAGCTGACAGTTGAACGAAATGCTGCCGTGCGTACACCAGCTATCGTGAACAAGCCAAAATCGGTCGGGGTTGTCTGGCTGCGCGTTGATCAATCCGATGATCTGTACCTCGTCTCTCAAGACATTATTACGCGGGTCCCAAACGTCAAATCCGTTCTCCTGAGGCAATGCAATCAGTTGATTCTGCCCTTTATAATAGTATGACAACGGCAGTTTGGCGTCCGAGTGGAATACCAACACCGGTTGATTCGGCGTCTCATTTTCCCTCAGAAAATTAGCGACGCGGATAAAATCGCCGGGTTTTGCAAGCGGTCGGTAAGCGGAATAAAAGGATCCGATATTTAGAAAAAGGATAAGGGCCAACCAACCGAAAACGGCCTTCTTACTTTCAAAAATCGTCAACGCCGAAAACGGGACGAACACTAGCGGCAAGATCAAGATCGACATATGACGATGTTGAAGAGCTTGGGTGCCGACCACACTAAGCGTAAACACAAAAAACGCCAACATCACGATCAGCATTGCCAAAAGGGCGACATCCTCAGCGAACCTCCGGCGTACAAGTTTGATAATAAACAGAGCGGCGACGCCAACGACGACTGAACGGACGAGCCAAACTTTTAGCAGCTCAAACCCGATCCATTCGGCCGACATAAAATGCGGGACCGAGCTCTGATAGATCAGTTTTACGAGTTCACCGGTCGAAAGCGCGGCATCGATCTGGCCGCTGACCTGTGAAACCTGGCCAATGATGACAAACAGCATCGGAATAAAAAACAAGCCAACGATCAGCATGTCCAAAAAATACCGGGACAGAGCCTTCCAACGTCCGAGGGCCAGCAGGGCTGCGGCTGCGGCGACAAGCTGAAAACCCAGATAATATTGAGTGTAAAGGGAAAGTATTGCGACCGCGACGTAGAGAATACGCGACCGGGACTTTGGCTTTTCAGCCAGATAGCCGTCATAAAACAGGAGCATCAACACCCCTGATAAAACTAACATCAGTGAGTAAAGCCGAATATCGAGCGCGCTCCAAATAGCTTGCTGATGAACGGCAACAACAGCAGCTATCAGCAGTGGATTTACGCTACGAACATAGCGTTTTGCGGTTTCGGCGGTGATCCAGACAAAAATCGGCAGACAGATGACCGAGAAAAGACGCGCGAAGAAAACGGACGAATCGGGATTTCGCCAAACACTCAAAACCACAAAATACAGCGGAGCCTGTTGTTCGAATTTTATCGCCTGTTTGAAGGCATAGACGACACCTTGCGAGGTCGTGTTGAGCGTAAACGCCTCGTCAAATCGAATATTCAGCAAATAGGACAGCGGAAGCGTGAGGGCGAGACTAAAAATCATCAGGCCCCAAAGGATCGGCGAACGGATCAGGCTTTGGTTCGGAGCTGACGTCGGCGAGGTCATATTGTTTTGATCATTTCCCCAACCTTTTTCCGTGTTCGCCAATAAACGTCTTCCATAAAAATATGGGCGAATTCGCCATTGCGGCCAATACTCAAAAGATTGTCGATATTAGTCGATCTCTCAAAGTTTTGTCTCGACTCTTCGTATTCGTTCAAAAAAACGGGATACGAGATCGGCGTACGCAGAACATTGTAGCCGAGATAGCGTTCGCGGGCATCCGGCACGATCTCCGCGATCGATTGTAGACAGATCTCGGCGAGCCTGGCCTCGTCCATGTCCCAGATGTCATCACCTTTTTCGCAGCCGATATCGGCGGTGATGATCGTTTTTCCGTCGGGTGCGAGCCACGGCATCGAAAGCGTTGCTTCGGTCAATCGGAAAAACGGAAAGCGATCCTCGGGAAACCACATCACGGTGTCTGAGAGCAGTCCGCGACCTTCGAATTTTAAGTTGATAAAAACCATCGGGCGATAGCGAAATTGCCTGAATTCCTCAAGTTTATCGGTGCCCGTCACTAGTTTTGCCAGAATATTGGCCGGAGCCGTGCTGATAACGGCCGAAACGTCGTGAATCTCACCGTTCGCTTTGACCGCGTTTACTTTGCCATCGTTAACGATTATCTCCTGGACGGGCGATTCGAGCTTGATATGGTCATCCAGGCCTTCGGCAAGTTTTTCGCAAAGTGTTGCAACGCCGGCTTTTGGATAGACGTGGTAGACTTTGGCCGATTCCTCTTTCTCGCGGCTGTAGCCGCACGCCACAGCGCGGCCCGTTACCTTGCTTGCGGCTTTCAGATACAATGTTTTGCCGATGCTGCCCGACAAACTGTCGCCCACCGCGGCCGACAGATCTTCTGCGGACGCACCGGACCATGCTTCGACCAATGGTAATGCGACTTCGTCAGCGAGGGCAGCTCCATAGCTTTTGCGAAACCATTCGGCGGCCGATGTCGCAGGGTGGCCATTGCGGGCCAGTTTGGATCTTATGCCGCTGATGGTCATTCGGGGGATCTTGATCAGCCCAAACGGGTACGAATAACTTTTGCCGTCAAGCCAAACTCTTTCTCCGTAATGTCGGACCGTCAAACAATCACCGCCGACACCGATCGCGTCCGCCAAACGGTTGGTAATAAAATGTGCGCCAAAATCGTAGCTAAAACCCTCGTCGTCTTTGAAACTCGTGGCGAGTCCGGCGATCTTTTTGCCAGCCTCAAAGAGAATGAACGGCTCATTTTTGCTATGCAGAAAATTTGCTGCCGTTAATCCGGCGATGCCCGCACCGATAATTGCAATTGGTTTTTGTTCTTTAGTTTCAGTCATATAAATCTAGGTCATTGCTCGGTCGACGCAGAAAGTGATTGTGTCGAAATTCTACCGCCGCGTCTTACGTAAATTGAATAGGCATCTTGAAGATAGTAGACCGGTGTTGGCTCGTATTCCTGAGCCATCCAGTCGGGAACGGGCGGTCGACTGTTTTCTACTACCAACAACTCAGGACGATTTCGGTCCAAATCCGCTTTTACACGATTAAGATGTTGCTGAGATAGTGGGTTTTCTTCAAAATGGAGATGAAATAATATCGGGGTTGCGGGCCTTCGGCCACTTAGCACATAAAGCGTCGGGGTATTGCCCCACAAAAAAAACGTCTCATCTTTTTCCAATATATCGTTGATTTTTTTCGCGGTCTCATCGCCAGCGTTCAACAATGGTATAAATGGAACCCACTTGTTCGTAAAAACCACTTCGTATACCGCGATTTGATTAATAAAAATAATTCCTATTAACAAAGCTCCTGCGGCATATGACATAAGACGAAATCTGGCATTTTTCAGTTCGGCAATAGTTCCAATGGTCCAGCTTGCTCCGATTATCAAAGGCGGCAGCCATAGCTGAAAATAGTGGACCGAAAACCGCCCAGGCAGGGCGATCGCTATCCAGGTTGCGGCGATAAATGCCGTTAGCAATATTGCTTGCCGGCGATTATGGAAAAACGTGAAGATTATACCTGCAAAACCGAAAAGGGCGAGTAAATTTATGAAATCGGGGAATAACTCTGCCTGGTGATTTAGTGGGGCAAGGATGTTCATCCACATATTTCCGGCATAAAAGCGGTTGTAGGTAATTACTGATTCATAAAAGATCTGATAACGATTTGTCGCGGCAAAATAGCCGAACGTCGCTATCCATCCAACAACGCCGACTGACGCTATCAACGCTCCGTCGATAATTGCCCGCTTTTTGTCGGAGGAGGTCAGGATATAAGCTGTCACCAGAAAAAAGGCCACGGCGACAATTACTGGCTTAAACATTGAACCTAAAAGAAATAGAAGGCCGATGGTGACTGAGGTCCGTAGCTTCAAACCGTCTTTACGTTCGGCCGCCAACAATCCAAATGCCCAAATTATGCAGGCGTTTAGGAACGGTTCGGTGTTTGGGTCACGACTCTCCAATTGAAATGTGCCCGAAAGAATAACCCACAACGCCGAGGCCCAAAGACCGACCGTAACTCCGCCGCGACCTGCTTTACCCGCGTAATAAATTCCTAATAGAATTGTGAGCGACACGAAAACATTGATAATGACCAGCGT
The DNA here is from genome assembly GCA_041748715.1 of Pyrinomonadaceae bacterium. GTDB lineage: Bacteria > Acidobacteriota > Blastocatellia > Pyrinomonadales > Pyrinomonadaceae > OLB17. The sequence goes on from JBGTCS010000181.1 coordinate 7,277, forward strand.
TTCGGGTGTGTACCCAAAGACGATTTCAAAAATACCGTAAACAATAAAAATCGCTGGATGCTTATGATCCCAAATATCGGTGTATAGTGATTGCCCTAGAAGTAACTCGTGGCTAACAACGGCATACGATGCCGGATCAACATTCATCGGTACTTTCGGGACCAAAAGGTGATCGGCCGCTATCAGAACGGAAAAGAAGACCAATAACGCATAGGGAATCAGGCCTGACCGTAGGCGTCTTTTGGAAAAAAGTGGGTTGTTTTCTGTTTTGCCCTTTGCGTGTGTCATCTGTAGTGCCTATCCATGGCATGTCGAACGGCAGGGTCTAAACGTCTGCATGGATAAGCTTTGTATCGGAAATAATTGTTTTGCGGGAAAATGCGGCATGTTCCCCCATGTTTACGATGTTGAATTTTGCGGACATCGTGTCGAGCATTTCGTTCAGAATGTTTAGTTTTTGACCGAGCGGCATAGTCATTCCGGGAAAAAATCGGAGGGCAGGCCGGTCGGCGTCGCTAAGAAAATCAAGGGGATGCAATAAAAGTGAAGGCTGAGTTCCCGTGATGCGGCACAGTGCCATTGCAAGCCGCCAGTAATAGCGAGCAAGTGTTTTTGAGAACGTCGAAAGGTAAATGATATAACTTGCGTGGATCGGGGTCTTGAAAATGGGCAATGTTGTGACAGGAATTTCGATCAGATCCCTGCCGCCGGCAATCCATTTGTATGGTTTTAAGGACTGCAGGCCATCCGAAAACCTGCCGAACAATTTCTTTCGTTTTTCGCGTTCCTCATCGGTCATCTCCGGCGATTTGAAAAAATAATACGCTCTGGCAAGCGGTCCGATATATGTGGGCAGCGTCGAGCAGTCATATTCGTAACCGCGTTCGGCCAAAACTTCTAACACGGTCGGGCTGAGGCTGTAGCCTGGACCGCGAAAACCGACCGGATGCCTGCCCGTTGCGTCCTTAAGCGCTTTTTCGGTTTTTTCAAATTCCTCGACAAGCTCAGCTTTAGAATATAAATGCAGCCACGGCTCGTGATTAAAGCTATGATTGCCGATTTCGTGGCCGGCGTCTGCGATCGAGCGAAGTGCGTTACGGTTTTTCTCAAGAGCCGCATCCTGGCCAACAATAAAAAACGTGATCTTTAAGCTTCGCTCCTCTAAAAACGCGAGTACTCGCGGCACGACAATATCGAGATACGATGGGAACGATTCCCATCCCGCGTCTCCGTGAGTCTTCATATAAGACCATTGATTGTCGAGGTCGAGCGAAAGGCTGGCTATCATAATGCAAAATTAAAAATTAAAGATTCAAAAAGTCACTTTTTCGACGAGATAATGATGGCCGCCAGAATCTTTTTCAATTCCTCAGATTCGAGTAATAGCTCATCAAGTTTGTGGGGGGATACGAAATTTCCCGCAGCTAATAATCTAAGCCAATAGTTGGTTTCCCTGGATTCCTTTAAGGCGATTGACATCTTGCTGATAAAATCTGCTCGGCTTTGTCCCGATTGAGCTTCTTCTACATTTGCTCCTATCGAAGTCCCCGACCGTAGCAATTGTTTTGCTAAAATATACTTGTCTGCCGAGTATTCTTCGTTTAAAAACTGAAACAGTTTAATGATCCGAAGTGCGAAATTAAAAGTTCTTTCCGTAATGTCCCGCATAGTCGTTCCTCGGGTTTTTGCATTCTTAATTTTTAATTTTTAATTTGCGAAAAGCCGCTTCGGCCAGAGCGACCGTCTCATTTACATTCAGGGTGCCGTTGACGATATGGGACGAGTTAACAATATAGACGCCGTCGATTGAAGTTGCCATGTCGGGGAGATCGCTGGAATAATTCAGGACGGGCAGCGGAAAGACCTGTCTGACGCGAGACACTTTAAATGCCAGTACGTCCTTGCGGCCAAATTCGGGATACATTTTTTCAAGCCCTGTGAGAAAAATGTCTTCGATTTCTTTGTCCGATGCGTCGAAAAGCTTGTCGTTGGGTGCAACATATTTGGGTAAATATACGAGAGCGTTTCGACCGAATTCTTTTTTGTCGACCAGCGCGGACATTTCGATGACGCCCGTAAACGGGGCGTCGTCCGTAATGTTCGTAACGTAATAGTTTGAGAGAGAGCATTTCATCAGGACAGATGCACAGACGATGCCCTGATAACGAATATTTTCCAGATCCTGCTTTTCGACTTTTGTAAGCTGCGGAGCCAACTCGGCGGCGACGTTCGACGGACAGGTCATTATTACTTTGTCAAAATACTCAGTCGAACCGTTTTTGGGAAACGAAACCACTTTGCGTGATTTGAGATCGGGTTCGTAAAGGAATGCACCCGAAAAACCGTTGGCAACGGCGGCCGAGGCGCGCAAGGTTCCATACTTTGTTTTTTGCGGAATGATATTTGGCTTTGCGTCGCTGCGGCGTCGGCTGGCAGCGGTCTCGACGCGGATCTTGCCCGTAGCTAGATTTTCGACATTTTCGATACGGGAATTGAGCCGGATCTCGACGCCCTTTTCGACCAATACTTCGCCAAACCTTTCGAGAACGCGAGCATAACCGCCGCGAACGTAGCCGAACAGCTCTTTTTTGAGGCCCGAGTTTCTGGCGGCATACATTCGCTGGATCGTCGACCAGATAAAGGCGGCCGAAGTTTCCTGATAGGCCTCGCCGAGTTTAGCTTTCAGCAGGGGTTTCCAAATTTTCTCAAAGGTTTTCCTGCCCGAGAGCCGCGTCAGCCATTTTTCGACCGAGATCGTCTCGAGCCGTTTCCAGTTCTTTACTTTCGAAGCCCAAAAGATCGTGCCGCCCAGCCGCAATTTGCTGATCAGACCGAGCGGCGGAAACTTGAGAAACTCAGCCGTGTTGGACATGGAAACAAGCTGGCCGTCGGTATAAAATCCGGTCTTAGTTTCGACCCATTTATATTCATCTCCGAGCCCGATCTCTTCGACGATCCCGCGAGTATAGCTGTCCGAAGCCAGCGTGACGTGATAGTGCCGGTCCCAGACGACATCGCCGACTTCCCAGGCCGACGCCAGGCCGCCGATCTGATCGGAGCTCTCAAATAACGTGACCTTTGCCCCTGACTCGGCCAGACGCAACGCGAGCGTCATACCAAGAAAACCAGAACCGATAATTGCGATGTTTTGGGGCATAAGAATTATTTACCACAGAGACACAGAGCACACAGAGACCTTAATTCAAATATGAGAACCGGCCATTTATTCACTCTGTGTTCTCTGTGGTGAATCCTTTTTCAGTCACTTCTTGATCTCTAAGTTCGTACTCGAGTCCGCATTTGCAGGCGAAATCACCGGATTCGCCGTCTGCAAATTTATGGAAAAGGTGTCCGCATTTGCAGACCGCACCGATCGAACGGGCCGGCGACCCCAGAACGAGATGAAAATCCGGCACCGACTTTGTCACGACCGACCCCATTCCAACCATCGCCCAACGTCCGATCTCAAGATCATTACCGATGATGCATCCGGCTCCGATCGTAGCACCTTCGCGGACCAGTGTCGGCAGAGTATGTTCATCCGGCTCCGACGGCCTCAAGCTTTTCAAATCCGGAAACGTCGCGCGTGGGAAGCGGTCGTTTGTAAATGTCGTCGAGGCCGAGATCATGACACCGTCTTCGATCGTGACGGCCGCACAGATATAGACCATCGCGTTGATCTTGACGCGATTACCAATTTTGACGTCGTAGGCGATATAGCTTTTTTCGCCGACAATGCACTCGTCGCCAAGCGAAGCACCATGACGAATATGCACGTTGTCCCAGACACTTGTGCCTTCGCCAATCGTGACGTTTTCTTCGATAATTGCTGTCGGATGGATCTTTGCCATTAGTTATTCAAACAGGATAGACAGGATTCTCAGGATGTTTTTTAAATCGAGAGTCCCGCTAGGGTTTATCTTAAATCTTGTCTATCCTGTTCATCCTGTTTTGATATTCCCCGGTTAGCGAACAACTGCGGCTTTCTCGACCACGCTCTGCCATAGGTTCTGATTAAGCGACTTATAAGCGGACTCGATCACCTGAACCGATGCCAAAGCATCCGAGGGATTTATGAAAAGCTCTTCCCGGCCGTTTAGAGCCTTTGAAAAATTCTCTATCTTGCCTTTGAAGGACGCGACCTTGTCGTAACCTTTGCCAAAGACCGTCCAATCGGGGCTCGAATTTAGTTTATATTTCGACTCGCGCCAGCCGATGTGAAGCGTTCCATTCGAACCGTAGATACTGATAAAATTCGGAAGCTCCTTATTGATCCCCCACGTCAGATCGACGCTCGCGATCACATTATTCTTTGTTTTCGCAAACATCTTGACGTTTTCGTCAACCGACAACTGTTGGGTTCCGCCGCCATCGACCGCGAGGATCGATTCGATCGGTCCCAAAAAATAACGGATGATGTCCACGGAATGCGTTCCATTGTCGATCAAAACGCCGCCGCCCGATATCGCTGCATCCGAATTCCAACGCTTCGACATATCGACCTTGGCCGTGAACGCATTTTCAAACTGTAAGACCTCACCGAGGACACCCGATGCCAAAATGCCTTTGGCCTTAATAACATCGGCACAATAGCGGAATTTAGAAGCCATTGTGAACAACACATTCTTCGCTGCGCCGGCCGCGATCATCCGTTCGGCGTCGGCGACCGATAGACAGAGAGGCTTTTCGCAAAGCACAGGCGTGCCGCGTTCCAAAAAGAAACACGCGATCTCAGGATGCGTACTCGGCGGCGTCGCGACGATCACTGCGTCAAGTTCGAGATCTGCGAGCTGTTGGTAATCGTTATAACTCTTGCCCGCGACGATCTCAGCTAATGCCTTGGCCGCGTCCTCGCGAACATCCGCTATGGCGACGAGTTCGCAGCAATCGCTCTCGTTAAAAGCCTGGGCATAAGCTTGTGCAATCCCGCCCGCGCCTACCAATGCGAAGCGGAGACGCGGTGACGGGGAGATTGGGTGATTCTTCTTGTTTTCTAGTTTATTTTCCATTTTTCGGGTTCTGAAATCATCTTTACGAGTTGTCCGATAACTAGATCATATCCAGTATCAAGTTCACTAAATTTTTCCTCGGAAATATATTTGCAATTAAGGGCAAATTCCAACCAAACTCTTGTTTCTTCGGCCTCACTTTCACAGTCGCTTAACTTACTTACAAAATGGGCCGGATATCTGCGCTTTCGCCAAGCTTCTGCCAAATTGGCACACACCGACCGTGAGGAACGGCGAATCTGATCTACCATCGAGTATTTTTCTTCGCGAGGGAATGTCTTTGTAATTTCAAAGATTTGCATCGCTAATGCAAACGTATTTTGATATACACGCAATTCCCGAAAACTACGAATACTCGCCATAACTCACCCCATCACCGCGTCTCCCTATCTCCGCGTCGCAACACACTCGCCGCGATGCGGACATTATCAGCGATGTATCGCACATGTTCTTCCGTATATTTTTCATTCCACGGCAAAACAAGAACATCGTGGAGGGCCTTTGCAGTCAGCGGGTAATTTTTCATTTCGTAATCCACCGCACCTTCGCGGGCCAGGTTGAATGGAAACTGGCTATCGCCCAAGGTTTTCTTTTCCTGGAAAACCTGGCACATAAAAGCGGGTTTCACGATGTAACGCGGGGCTGAAAAGATATTTTTTTCTTTGAGCAGATTTGCCATTCCGACCGATCCGCCCTCGATTTTTGAGTCATCGACGGTTAAACAATATTTCCAATAAACATGTGTCGCGTTCCCGGCGATGACCGGCGTCTCAATGCCTTCGATTCCAACGAGTAACTCTTCAAACATTGCGGCAGTGCGTTGGCGGCTGGCGACCGTTTCTTCGAGTTTTTCCAATTGAGCAAGAGCTACAGCGGCCTGCAGTTCGCTGATGCGATAGTTCAGAGCCATAAAGTAGTGGTCCGCATTCGCATCGCCGTAACCCCAGGCTTTGTTGATGTAAAGGAACATGTGGCGGGCAATCTTTTCATCGTTTGTGACGACCATACCGCCTTCGCCGGTGGTCATGTGTTTGCCCTGCTGGAGAGAAAAACAGCCTATGTCGCCGATCGTTCCGGCGAATTTATCACCGCATTTCGCTAAAAATGTCTGGGCCGAATCTTCGATCACCGGCAGGTTGTGCTCTTTGGCAAGAGCCATAATGGGGTCCATCTCGCACGGATTACCAAAAAGATGAGTGACAATGATCGCCTTTGTCCGCTCGCTGATCTTTGCGGCAATGGTTTCTGCGGTAACGTTTAATGTTTTTGGATTAACTTCGCAAAAGACCGGTACCACTCCGCGATACATCAACGGCGTCAACGCGCCCATATCGGTGATCGATGTCGTGATGATCTCGTCGCCGGGATTGGGATTGACGGTCGCGACCGCAATATGGATCGCCGCCGAACCCGATGTACAGGCAAAAGCGTATTTTGCACCAAATTTCTCGGCAAACTTCTGTTCGAGCATTTTGCCAAATTTTCCTTTTGTCGTCGTCAGCGTCCCGCTCGTCAGAGCCTCAGTAACATAACGAATTTCTTCGTCGCCAAATGTCCGTCCGGACATGTCCTGATCCGAAGGCAGGTTCATCAGCCTTTCAGGTGTTGTAACTGGTGTCATATAAAAGGTTAGTTAATTATTCGGTCGAATTCTCGGAAACCGTCTTTAGCTTCTCTGTTGGTAAAGAAGCTTTAATCGTGTTGGAATTCCGAAACCAGCGGATTTTCGCAAGGTGTGTTAATAGCCCGAGGTGGCCAACAATCGTCTTGGCCGTCTTCATTTTAGAGATGCCAAAAAGCCGCACTTCCAGGACCGAGGGAAATTCTACGATTGTTCCGCCCCGAAGATCGAGCCGGCCAAGCATTTCCGCAATGCCGAGAAAACCTGATTCACGAAGTTCAGTCTGGATCATTGAACTGCGGCGGTAAACGCGAAAACAGCTTGTGTAAGTGTCAAGTTTGGAACGCAGAACGCGACGGTATAGGAACGAGGCGCCGCGAGAGAGAAAAAGCCGCCAACCTGGTACATTTCTCACGCCGCCATCTCTATGATACGGAGATGCGGTGACGAGGTCAACTTTTTCTGTCAACAGCGGCAGCATGCTGGCAATTTCATGCGGATCATAGGTACAGTCGCAGTCCATCGAACAGACGATCTCGGTCTGAGCTTCGTGCAATCCAGTCATAATCCCGGCGGCTACGCCCTGATTGGTTTCGTGGCGAATGATATTCACATTCGGTCGGTGGCTAAACAGCTTGTGAAGTTCGTCGAAGGTCTGGTCGGTGCTGCGGTCATCCACAAAGATAAAATACGGAGCATATCCTGTTTCCAATAGTCGGGATTCGACGGCCCGAAGAGTGTTTGCAAGATACGGCAAGGCATCCTGTTCGTTGTAACAGGGAATAACGATCGAGACCGGAGTTTGGTTTTTTATCTGCCGGTTAGCGATAGCAGGCATTTGCTCGTCAACGACATGAACCGCGACGTGTGCATTTATCTCGTCTTTTAATCCCAACAATTCGGCGGCTCCGACGCAATCGTAAAGCGAAAGATTCTCGTTAAGAATCCATTCCATCTTATCGAGCTTGCGATAATGACGGATACGGTTAAAATTGGACGCCGCTGAAATTCGCGGTTGTTCCGGATCGAGTTCCCAGACGTGAAAATAGAACACAAAAGGCTCGTCGGTTTGTTGATGCCACCGCCGCACGGCATGACGCGTCAGCGTATACGGAATCTGACGGAAATAATTGCCGCCCGAGATCGGAAGTGCCCCGAAAACAAGGTCTTGCGTCGAATAAGGAAATTCCCACAGGATTTTTCCACCAATCGATACCTGATGTGCGACGCTTTTGGCTTTTCCCGACTTTCGGGTGGGCAGAAAAGACGCGTCATAAGCAAATCCTTCGGCGGCGAGAACCTCCAAAACCCAGTCGTCCTTCCCAAATGTCAATTTTTCGGCTGAACGATAGCCGATTACTTTTTGCCCGCACGCGTTTTCTATCGCCCGGTTTGTCCGTCTAAGGTCTTCTCGAAATTCCTCGATTGTTAAATTGCGAAGACTGCGATGGTAAAAGCCGCGGCTCGCGACCTCGTGCCCCCGTTTGACGATCTCGCGAATCAGGGCCGGATTTTGTTCGGCGATCCAGCCGAGAACAAAAAACGTGGCTTTTGTATTGTGCCGGTCGAGCAGGTCGAGGGCCTTTCTCGTGTTCTTTTCGTAGCGCGGTTCAAAATTTGCCCAGTTTCGCTGCTGAATCAGATTTTCAAACGCCCCGACATGGAAATAGTCTTCCACCAGAATAGTGATCAGATGTTTTTTGGTGTTGACACTAGCGGGGTCCATTTGGAATTAGAAAAGAGAGGCTTGAGATTTGGAATCGCTTTTTCTCGATATTAAGTTATCCACAATTATTTTTACGATCCGGGCCGCCGAGCGGCCGTCTCCAAAGGGGTTGGCAACTTCGCCGACCGAGTTGATCCAGGTTTCGACCGAGTAGTTTTCGTAGAGAAGCTGTTTTAGCGATCCTGGACTGCTGCCAACAAGTTTTGAAACACCTGAGCGGATTGCTTCGGGCCGTTCGGTATTTTCACGCAATACCAAGAGCGGTTTACCCAAGGTCGGAGCTTCCTCTTGCACGCCGCCTGAATCGGATACGATGAGCCAGGCTGACTTCATTATTGCTAAAAAGTCCGAATAATCCAGCGGCTCCAGCAAATGGATCCGGGGGTGACCGCCCATGATCTGTTTTGCGGTGTTCTTAACATTCGGGTTTGGATGAACTGGAAAGAAGAGACAAACATCGCTACGTTTGTCGACAAAATCCTTTAGAACCTTGAGGTTCGCCGTTATGGTGGATCCAAAACTTTCGCGTCTATGGGTGGTAACTAAGAGCCTTTTTTTGCCTTCGGTTTCTTTAATTAGCTTTGAGATCGCCGGATCGACCTTTAGATTTTTGAGCATGTGTTTGAGCGAATCGACAACGGGGTTGCCGGTCACAAAAACCTTTTCGCTCGGCACATTCTCAGCGAGCAGGTTTCGTCTATTTCGTTCGGTCGCGGCAAAATGCAAAGTGGCGATCTGTGAGACGAGCCGCCGATTCATTTCCTCAGGAAACGGGCTCATTAAATTGCCCGATCGCAGCCCCGCCTCGATATGTCCGACGGGAATTTGCCGGTTAAAGCCGGCCAAGGCTCCAGCGAGCGTTGTGGTCGTATCGCCCTGGACCAATATCAGATCTGGTTTTTCGTCCGCCAATATTTTGTCGAGTTTGGCCATTACACGGGAACAAACTTCGTTTGGCGTTTGATTTGCCCGCATGACACCGAGGTCGTGGTCGATCTCGATCTCGAGAGTCTCAAGAAATGGTTCGAGCAGCTGTTTATGCTGGCTAGACGAAACAACTATAGTTTGGAGAGACTTTTTACGAAGCTCATTTATTACGGGGGACAGTTTGATCGCCTCGGGCCTGGTACCAAATAAAACAATGACCTTTGGCCGCGAACCGGCCTCGCGGCGCTCCGTTTTATCTGTGATTTGGGCCACATTATCGAGCATAAATTTTTCCAGTAAAATGTATGGGGAACACCCATGCTAATATACACTTAAACATCCCTTAGCTCCTTTTTGCAAAGATATTTTATGAAATTAGTTGGCGGAATATGGCTTTTGATCAGTATTTTAGGCGGTATTTCGGCTCAGGAACCGACGCCGACGCCCGTTGCGTTACGAGAGGAATTTGTTGTGACCGTCAACAGAGTCGAATCTCGCATTGGCGATACGCCAGCAAGCGTTGTGACTTTTTCACGAGTTGAGATAGCTGCCTCCGCGGCACCGACAATCGACGATATTCTGCGTCAGTCGCCCGGATTTTCCATCTTTCGCCGATCGAGCAGCCGGAACGCAAATCCCACCACACAGGGAGTCTCACTGCGGGGTGTCGGGTCGAGCGGAGCGAGTCGAACCGCGGTGATGTTTGACGGCGTTCCGCTCAACGATCCGTTCGGAGGTTGGGTCCAGTGGAATCGGATAAATCCGATCGCGGTCGAAAGTGTCGAGATATTGCGCGGCGGAGCGTCGAGCCTGTACGGAGATTATGGATTGAGCGGGGCCATTAATATCCGGCCTCGACAGATCGAAAAAGACAAATACCTATTCTCGGCGGATATCTTCGGCGGCGGCCAGCGAACCATTTCCGGCTCCGGCTTCGCTGGGCTATCGGCTAGCGGCTGGTTAGCCAGTTTAACAGCATCCAATTTTCAAACCCGGGGTTACAGACCGGTCGATGAGGCCGTACGCGGCACGGTTGACGTTTTTGCCGGTGTCAGGACGTCGAGTTTTTCGGCGAGACTGTCACGCGAAATCGGCGATAGCGGAACGATATTCGTGGTTCCGTCTTATTTTGGCGAAGTTCGGACCAACGGCACCGGGTTGCAGACAAACCGAACTCACAGCCGCCAGATATACGCGGGCGGGGAATTTCGCCGCATAACCAACGATCTCCGATTTAACTGGCGAGCGTTTGCTGGAAACCAGCTATTTGATCAGGTTTTTTCGGTCGTTAATGCGACCCGAACTGCAGAAACCTTAAACCGGCTTCAGCGTGTCCCGGCAGCATACGCGGGCTTTTCTGGTAATGTATCAACTCTTTTTAAGAGTCATACTTTCCTGGCCGGAGTCGATGTTCGGAAAGTTCGTGGCGCCAACAACGAATTTGCTTTCGCCGGTGGCAACCACACGATTCGCGTCGAACAAGCGGGTCGCGAGATTACGGCAGGTGTTTTTGTTCAGGACATTATAAAGATCGGTGAGGATTTGGTCGTGGTCGGGACTTTGCGATATGACAGGTGGCGTAATTATTCGGCCTTCAGTGTCAGCCGAACGCTCGCGACTGGTTTGACGGCGATCAACGGGTTTCCGGATCGCGGCGAAAGCGCAGTAAGTCCCAAGATCGCTGTGTTATATCGGCTTTCCAAGGAGGTTTCGTTTTACGCTAACGCCTCAAAGAGCTTTCGGGCGCCGACGTTGAACGAGCTTTATCGAGGATTTCGGGTCGGCAGCGTCGCCACGCTTGCGAACGAAGGTCTCAGGTCAGAGCGAGCCAATAATTTCGAGGCCGGAATGAGCGCTTCTCGAAACCGCACATCCGTGCGGGCCACCGGATTTTGGACAACTATAAATGGTGCAATATCTAATGTAACGCTCGCCACCACACCCAGCCTGATTACGCGTCAGAGGCAAAATGCCGGACGGACGCGTTCGCGGGGCGTCGAGATCGAGGGGCAAAGACAGGTTGGGCGGTTCGATATCACCGCTGGTTATCTTTTGGCCGATTCGACTGTCGTGAGATTTGTATCCAACCCGTTGCTTGAGCGCTTGATGATTCCGCAAGTGGCGAGGCATAGTTTTACCCTTCAGGTGCGATATTCGATCGAAAAATGGATGTTGGCTACGCAGGGACGAATGTCGAGCAATCAATTCGACGACGATCTAAACCGGTTTGAACTGGGAGCGGCGGCTCAATTCGATGTGTTTGCGTCACGGCGGGTCAATAAGGATCTCCAGATTTATGGGGCGGTCGAAAATATATTCAATTCGCGAACTTCCGTCGGTCGAACGCCGATACGAACTGTAAATTCGCCATTGAATTTTCGCCTCGGGATCAGGTTCAAATAAAAAAGGCGGCTGATCGCCGCCCTCTTGTGAACTCCAAACAGTGTCGCTATTCCGGAGGCCCGGTGCAGCCTTCGCCCATCAGAGCAGGCTGCTTTGTGCTGATGATCGGGAAGTTTTCTGCCTCCGCGTTCTTTTCAAGCCAGTCCAGATATTCCTCGGGGATCGACATATCCGAAAAGATAGCCTCGACCGGGCACTCCGGCAAACAGGCGTCGCAGTCGATGCACGCATCCGGATTGATGAGCAGCCGATCGGGGGTTTCGTGAAACGCCTCGACCGGGCACACCGCAGCACAGTCGGTGTATTTACAATTAACGCACGGAGTTGTGACTATATAGGTCATTAAATTCGAAATTCTCCTCAGGATTCACAGCGAAAGCCAAAGTAAAACCGTAATATCCTAAGGCCAACTTGTCAAATCATGTTCGACAAGTGCTAAAATGCCTTTAATTACGGAACTAAATTAGTACTTTTTTCAAAGGGAACCAGATGAAAAATATCAAAGCCGAACGCGATCTTTCGCTCGATTTTTTGCGTGTGACCGAGGCTGCCGCCATAGAGTCGGCTAAAACAATGGGCCAGGGCGACCGCAAATATTCCGATCATGTAGCGGTCGAGGCAATGCGCGAGGTAATGGACACCGTGCCGATGCGCGGCCGAATCGTGATCGGCGAAGGTGAACGCGACGAGGCACCGATGCTATACATCGGCGAGGAACTAGGCGGCGGCATTTTCTCCGAAGAAGCCCGTAATGAGTTTCCTGAAGTCGATATAGCGGTCGATCCGCTCGAGGGCACAAATCTCTGTGCGCTCGGAGCAAACAATGCCATCGCGGTGCTTGCCGCTGCCGAACGCGGCGGTCTGCTCTATGCCCCGGACATTTATATGGATAAGATTGTCGTCGGTCCGTCGTGTCGCGGTTCCGTCGATATCGACGCTCCGGTCGCCGAAAACCTCAAAAATATAGCCCGCCGACTTGGCCGCGATGTCGAAGATCTGACCGTCATATGCCTCGATCGTTCACGGCACAAACAGCTTGTCGAGGATGTTCGAGCATCGGGTGCACGGATTCGGCTGATATCCGATGGAGATCTGTCAGCGGGCATCTCGGCCGCAGTCGCCGGGACGAACATACACGCCCTGATGGGCATCGGTGGAGCTCCCGAGGGCGTCATCACCGCGGCCGCGATGAAATGCCTCAACGGTGAAATTCTGGCCAAACTGGTTTGGGACCCGGAACGCCTCGGTGTCGATAAATCGAAAGTTCCGCCGGAGGAAGTAGTTGTGGCCCGTCTTAGCGAAATGGGAATAAATGACCCCAATAAGATCTATGATACAAACGATCTCGCGCCGGGCAAAAAGATAATCTTTGCAGCGACGGGGGTTACCGACGGGGCACTGCTTCGCGGTGTCAGGTTCTTTGGAGCCGGTAAACGAACTCATTCGGTTGTTATGACAACGGATTCAAAGAGCATTCGGTTTGTCGATACTGTTCATGTCGAAGGCGGGCCGGACGCGGTTATCCGCTTTTAATTTGGCGAGATAATTAGGGTGAATCCCTTAGTATGGGGTAAAAGTAAAATTTTAAACTATGGAGAAAAATATGCACGATACGATCCCTGCTTCGGATCGCAACAAATCAAATAACGGGAACAATCCTGCGGCCGACGGCGGAAAGCTGATCGTCCTGACCGCGCCGCTGACCGAGGCCATAGATCACGCCGGTTATTTTATTCAGATGGCGATGGCGTCGCTTCCAATCTGGATGGAAGGGGTAATTAATCGCAAATATCCGAAATGGCGCGATGTTGAAAAATATGAGGACGGTTCGGCAAAATACATGCCGGCAGGGGTTCGTCTCGTCGAAAAATCGCTTTTACGTCAATATAATAGCGACGACATAGTTTCATGTTTCCCAGAAGATCTGGATAAATTCATCGGCCCGCGAACCCGCGTAGTCGCCGTTTCCACCCATAATCCATTGGGTGTCACGTTTGCCGCCGGTGTTTATACATCGATCTTTGGTTCGTCAAAAATGCCGATAAATTCGCACTACTCCCGCGAATTGTTTGCACAGATCAAGGCCAACCCATATAGAGACAATTTTAAGGTTATCGTCGGCGGTTCAGGCGGCTGGCAGATCATACAGACCGATCTTTACGACGAGCTTGGTGTAGATTGCGTTGTCGACGGCCGAAGCGAATCACAAGACACGCTGGACCTGTTTGCACAGGCGATCCGTCAGGAAACCTTGCCAAAAGAGATAACCGTCAAACATCCGGTCGACCGCGACTCGATCCTTTTTCCCGACACCCGCACGACCTTTGGAGTGGTTGAAATGACCACCGGCTGCGGACGCCGCTGCAAATTTTGCGTCCCCGATCTAAATCCTCAGATCGATCTGCCGAAAGATAAAATAATGGCCGCCGTGCGTGCCAATGTTCGCGAGGGCAATAAGCAAATATCGCTTGCGACCGAAGATATGTTTATTTGGGGACAGGTGCATACCGACATCCCGTTCTATTTCCCGAACCGCGAGGCGCTGCTCGATCTTTATGGCGATATTGTAAACACGCCCGGTGTCGAACAGCATGTGTTGAGCCATGCGACTATCGCACCGGCGGTCGTTGATCCGATTCTTATAAAAGAGCTTTCAGATTTGCTGCTGCCCAAAAGTCCGATTCATTTCCCGTATCTGAGCAGCCATCCGGAAAAGAAAGCCCTTGCGCCGCTTATCGGTCTCGAAACGGGGTCAATCAAAATGGCAAAGAAAATTATGGCCAGCAAAGGCGTGCCCTTTGCCATCGATCACTGGCAAAGCATTGTGTTAGAAGGTTTAAGGGTCCTGAATGAAAATAATTGGTTCCCCGCTATGACCCTTATCGTTGGAAATCCGGACGAAACCGACGAAGACAATATGGCAACGCTCGATTTGATCTATGAAATGGAGCGTCGCGGTCTGTTCGCCTTTTTGATCCCTTCGATCTTTACACCGCTCCACGATACCCGAATGGAAATGGAAAAGGGCGTTACTCAAACACGCGAGCTAACACCATTGCAGTGGCAATTAATGATGAAGTGCTGGAAAATGAATCTCCGGCCCGGCCAATATAGCTGGTGGGGGCCGACGGCTTGGAGACTCGGTTCCGTGGGCATGTGGCTGTATAAGCTGCGGCGTTTGAACGGTCCGAATTTTACATATCCGCTGATGATGTTCTCCGGACTGTTGTCGGAAAAAAGGCTCGCAAAAATGGGTAAGATCTATCCCGGCAAGCCGATTGAAATTAAAACCCGCAAGGAATTGTTGGCGACACTCAAACCGAATGCCTTGAAACATTTGCGTGAGGACAACGGCGACCTTCCGGAAGAATATTTCCGTGCTAAAGCAAAGCCAACCGCCGTAGCAGTGTGATAAATGGAAAATTTGAAACCTTATGTCCTCGATCTAAGCGAAGTAGGTGCCGGTGATGTTGCCCTCGTCGGAGGCAAATGCTCCAGTCTCGGGGAACTTTTTAGGGAGTTGACGATCCAGGGCGTTCGCGCCGTTGACGGATTTTCGACGACCAGTTACGCATACGACCTTTTGCTCGAGACGGACGGTCTTCGTAAAAAGCTTCAAAAATTATTAAAAAATCTCGACATCAACGATCTCGACGAACTGGCGCGAGTTGGCGGAGAGGCGCGCCGATTGATGCTCGAGACTCCGTTTCCAAAAGAGGTCGAATCAGCGATCATTTCATCCCATGCCGAACTCGGCAAGCGGATCGGCAAAAAGACTTTTGAGGTTGCCGTTCGTTCGTCTGCTACTGCAGAAGACCTGCCGGATGCGTCATTTGCCGGCCAGCAGGACACGATCCTTAATGTTCACGGCGAAGCACGCCTGATCCAGGCCTGTCACGAATGCTATGCGTCACTCTGGACGGACCGGGCCATTTCATACCGTACCACGAAAGGCTTTGATCATTTTGACGTCGCATTATCGATTGGGATCCAGCCGATGGTGCGCTCCGATATTGCGTGTTCCGGCGTGATGTTCACGCTCGATACCGAGAGCGGGTTTCGGGATGTCGTCGTCATCAACGGTGCCTGGGGTCTCGGCGAGGCTGTCGTGCAGGGAATGGCGACGCCGGATGAATGGATAGTTTTTAAGCCGACGTTAAAGCTTGGTTTTCGGCCGATCGTTACGCGCAAACTCGGGGTCAAAGAGGTCAAAATGGTCTTCGCTGACGACGGTATGCGAACGCAAGTTCGGGATGTCGTCGAAACGCAGCGAAACCGATTCTGTCTGGCCGGCTTTGAAGTTCTTCAGCTTGCTGATTGGGCCTGCAAGATCGAAGATCACTACTCCAAGCTTGCCGGCAAGACGCAACCGATGGATATAGAATGGGCCAAAGACGGTGTCACGGGCGAGCTTTTCATCCTACAGGCCCGGCCCGAAACGATCCATGCCCAAAACACGACGAATTATATCGAAACTTACAAACTCGTCGGAGCACACGGAGCGCCTTTGTCGTCAGGGGTTGCCGTTGGTGAAAAGGTTGGCCAGGGAATGGCCCATGTGATGCTCGATTCGGCCAAGTTGAAAAGCTTTCAAGAGGGCGAAATCTTGGTCACCTCGATGACCGATCCGGCCTGGGAGCCAATAATGAAACGTGCTTCGGCTATCGTCACGGATCGCGGAGGGCGAACGTGTCACAGCGCCATCATCAGCCGCGAACTCGGTATTCCTTGCATCGTCGGCACCGGAGATGCGACGGAAAAAGTAAAAAATGGCACAGATATAACTGTTTCGTGCGCCGAGGGCGAACGCGGCAATATTTATTACGGCAAGATCGACTTTAAGATAGAAAAACAAAAGATCACCGACACCGAACGCCCCAAAACGCAGGTCATGATGAATGTCGGCGATCCGGATCATGCCTTTGCCGTCTCGCGACTTCCGAATGACGGCGTGGGCTTAGCGCGGCTAGAATTTATCATTAACAACCACATTGGTATTCACCCTATGGCGTTGGTGAATTATCCCAATCTTCGCAATCGGGCCGACGTTGAGCTTATTTCCCGCCGCATTCTCGAAGAAGATCCCAAAGAATTTTTTGTTCGCTCGCTCGCCGAGGGCGTCGGGCGAATCGCCGCTGCCTTTTATCCGAAACCGGTGATTGTGCGGATGTCCGATTTTAAGTCAAACGAGTACGCGATGCTCATCGGCGGAAAAGAATTTGAGCCGATCGAGGAAAATCCGATGATCGGTTTTCGCGGAGCTTCGCGTTATTACGACGATCGATACAAAGCCGGATTCCGGCTCGAATGCCTTGCACTTTTGCGTGCCCGCGAGGATATGGGGCTGACAAATATCAAGCCGATGATCCCATTCTGTCGAACAGTCGAGGAAGGTGAGAAGGTTATTGCCTTGATGGCGGAGCACGGCCTCAAACAAGGCGAGAACGAGCTTGAGATCTATGCCATGTGCGAGCTGCCGGCGAATGTTGTCTTCGCCGACGAATTTCTGCAGGTATTTGACGGTTATTCCATCGGATCCAATGATCTGACCCAGCTTGCTTTGGGACTCGACCGCGATTCAGAAATGGTCGCTCATCTTTTTGACGAACGAAACGGTGCGGTTGAAAAAATGGTTGCGATGGCAATCGATGCTGCAATACGCACGGGCAAAAAGATCGGCATCTGCGGCCAGGCACCTTCGGATTATCCTGAATTTGCGGAATTTCTCGTAAAACGAGGAATTAATTCGATCTCGCTCAACCCCGATACGGTTATCCAAACGACTCGTCACATACTAGAGACAGAAAAAGCCCTCGGAAAATGAACGATACTGGCGAAAAATATATTCCTGTCAGCCTTTTGAAAAGATTTCGGCGACAGGCTTTTAGTGTTTGGGCGATCGGACTGGCGGTTGTCGCAGGTTGGGTCCTCCTGATCGTCGGAGCTCCGATAGCAAAAGCCAGTGGTTTTGCCGAGCTTTCGTCGCCGCTTTACCAGTTCTTTGGGTTTCTTTGCCATCAAATGCCGAGCCGCTCGCTTCATATTGAAGGCGAGCAAATGGCAGTTTGTTCACGGTGTTTCGGAGTGTATTTTGGATTGTTTTTCGGCTTTGTGATTTATCCGCTTTGGCGTTCGATAGAGGAAATCGAGCCGACGGCTCGTTTCTGGCTATTTCTCTCCTTGATCCCGATAGCAATCGATTGGTCCCTGACCGTGTTTGGAATTTGGGAGAATACGCATCTCTCGCGATTTATTACAGGAATGATCCTCGGCCTTGCCTGTGCAACCTTTATCGTCCCTGCACTGATCGAAATTACCCGCAATCTGACACGACGACGTATTGTCGCCGGTGTCTGAACTAAAATTGACTTGTTTTCGTAGAAAGAGCAAGATTGAAAATTAGCAAAAATATATGAGTTTCACTAAAGAAGATCAAGTAAAAAAGGCGGTTATCGATCTTGCCGAGCGTTTATCAATTGCCTCGGATCAGGTCAGAGAGCTTGGCGTTTCAGATTCTGAGTTTCCTGATATGTCTCTCGGCTCGTCCGAGAAAAATGAGGTGTCCGCACAGATTATATCGACTGGATGGCGGATCAAATTAGGAGCCAACGGTAAGAAATACGAGTATCGGGCCGATAAATACCAGCTTCGCCTGCACAACTTTAACGGTGCGAATCACGTCATAGAGTAATAATTTTTAGGAGCAGTACTATGAATCGCAATAACATTTGGATACACATCAGCATCGCCGTCGTTTTGATCGCTTTCGCGGCCGTTTTAGGTCAGATCAGCCGTTGGAAGGCCGCTCTGCAAAATCCCGACCGAGGGATAGGGGCGGTGCGGGTCTTTGAGATTACTAATAAGCCCTTGTCAGGTGGAATTCCCGAGGTTTTAGTGCGGTTCAAGCCCGGTGTTTCGTTAGAAAAAATAAGAAATATAGCTTCGAAAAATAACGACATCCTAGCCGACGAGATCGAATCGGTGCCCGGGCTAACGGTTATTGACGATCTCGACAATGCGGACGCCGAAGCGGTGGCCAGCCAATATGCGGCGATGACGGACGCGGTCGATTATGCCGAGGTGAACTATCGAATCGAACTCGACGACCCTATCCAGAAGGATATTCCACGCGACTTGGTGCATCGCGAAGCGACTTTCGAACTTCCCAACGATCCAATGTTTGGCGATCAGTGGGCACTTAACAATCTGGGACAGGACGGTGGAACAAAGCGTGCGGATCTCGACGCCCTTCGTGCCTGGGCGACCACTCAGGGCAGCGAAGATGTTGTCGTTGCGGTTCTTGACAGCGGTGTCGATTTTACCCATGTCGACCTCCGCGAAAATATGTGGTTCCGTCCGGAAAACATTCCCGCCTACATCGACGACGAACTTGGGCCGTTCAACGATCTAAATGGCTACAATGGCACTGATAATATCACCGATCCGATGGACGACAACGGCCATGGAACGCATTGTGCCGGTATAATTGGGGCCGAAGGTAATAACGGCGAAGGCATTTCTGGCATCAATTGGAAAGTAAAAATAATGCCGTTGAAATTCCTCGGTCGCGGCGGATTTGGCTCGACCAATGATGCGATCGAAGCGATAAATTACGCGATCGACCGTAAAAAGAAAGGTGTCAACCTGCGAATTATCAGCGCAAGCTGGGGTTCGACCTCAAAGTCGAAAGCTCTCGAAGATACGATCCGAGCCGCAGGCGATGCAGGAATATTATTTGTTGCTGCCGCTGGCAATAACGGTACAAATAACGACAGCCGCCCACATTATCCCTCAAACTATGACCTGCCGAATGTCGTTAGTGTTGCAGCTCTTGATCGAAATGACGAACTTGCCGGTTTCTCAAACTTCGGCGTTAAGACTGTCCACATCGCGGCACCGGGCAAAGACATACTTTCGACATGGCTTAACGATGCGTATCGTGAAGCTTCAGGTACATCAATGGCTACGCCTTATGTATCGGGAGTTGCCGCATTGATCGTTGCCGCTCAGCCGGATATTTCGATGGCGAAATTACGAGAGCGATTGTTGAATTCGGTTGACAAGCTGGATTCGCTCACCGGTAAGGTCGAGTCAGGCGGCCGGGTGTGTGCGGCGGATTCTTTAGGTAAAAACCCTAACCATCTGAAACATGGACCCGACGATTTAAGGTAAATCGGCGATATAGTTCGCCTCATTAATCTTCCCAAATTAAAATCATGTTAGTTATAACCCTCTGTAAACAGAGGGTTTATCTTTGTTTGTACGTCGGGCACACGTCTGTGGCACGCTCATTGCACTTTATAGTATTGAGCAATGGCCGAAATACATTGCCCTAAGATTTATGAATAAGGAGAAAACAATGAATAGAATAAAAAGATTAATCGCAATTAGTGCATTTTCCCTTTTGGTCCTGAGCTTACCGGCGATTGCTTCGGCACAGTCTCGAAACCGTGATCGCGATCATGATAATCGCGACGACGATAATTATAGCAACGACGATCGATACAGAAACAACAGAAACAATCGTAACCGAAACGGCGGATACAACGATGACGATCATTACGGAAACAATAACGGAAGGTACGGGTCTAATGGCAACATGCGAACCGTAGTTCGCTCGCTTAAGAGCAATGCTCGTGAGCTACAGCGTCATTTAGACCGTGATTTGGACAACAGCCGCTACAATGGCAGCCGTCGCGAAGATCAAATAAACAAAGAGGCCCGCGATTTCAAGAACGCCGTCAATCGGCTCAGCGAATCGAACAACGGCCCGAATCAAAACGATGTGCGGCGTGTGCTTGATATTGCCCGGAACCTCGAAAGATCACTGGTAAGGACCGGACTGATGAACCACGTTTCGCAACCTTGGTCGAGAGTTCGTTCGGATCTTCGAACACTGGAAAATGGCTATAACTACAATAACAACAGTCGTTATCCGGATAACCGATATCCGCAGAACCGGAATACTCGAAACAACTTGCCAAGTTGGTGGCCTTTCTAAACTAATTTAAGAGTTTAGTTACCGAAACCCGCGTCTTAGATTGACGCGGGTTTTTTCATTCCAAGTTACTTGATTAACTCTTCTATCGGTTAAAATTAGCCGATCGCCTCATCGAATGTCTATTTTATGCCTGGAACGCTTTATCTCGTAGCAACGCCGATCGGCAACCTTCAGGATATTACACTGCGGGCATTGGAAATTTTGCGCTCGGTCGATCTGATCGCCTGCGAAGACACTCGGCATACGCGCAATCTGCTCAATCATTTCCGGATTTCAAACCGTACCGTAAGTTATCACGAACATAACGAAAACGAACGGGCCGAGGAATTCATCGAAAAGTTGATCAGCGGCGAGTCGATCGCGATCGTATCGGACGCGGGTACGCCGGGAATCTGCGATCCCGGACATCGGGTAGTTCGCCGGGCGGTTGAAAGCGGGATCCCCGTTGTCCCGATTCCCGGAGCGGTCGCATTTGTGAGTGCTCTCATCGTGTCCGGGCTTTCTACCGAATCGGTCTTCTTCGGCGGATTTTTGCCGTCTAAAAAAGGTGAACGTCGCAAGCGCCTCGAGCAAGTGCGGGATATTCCTGTGACTTTGATCTTTTACGAAACTCCCCACCGGGTGGGGAAATCGCTGGGTGACTGCCTCGAAATTCTCGGAGACCGCCATGCGGTCGTCGCCCGGGAACTTACTAAACTTCACGAAGAGATAGCCCGCGGTCATTTGAGCGATCTCGTCAAACAATTTTCTGATTCACCAGTTAAGGGCGAAATTGTCATTGTAATAGAACAAGGCGAGGCAAACCCGGTTAATCGAACCGACGCTGTGAAAAACCTTGCGTCCCGTGTGGCGGAACTGGAATGCGGCGGACATGATCACAAAACTGCCCTCAAAAAGGCTGCAAAGGAATTTGGCCTCGCAAAATCCGAAGCCTACCGTATTTTACAACTAGAGAAAGATCACGAGCCTGACAATTGATCTTTTGGCAAAAAAGGGAGCCGGTTTTTCGACTCCCTTCCCAATCTTTGAATTAACGTCGGGTGAGTTCTGGCGGCAGCACTTTATCGACTTTCGGCCTTTCCTTAAGGTCGGTCAATTCCCAGAGGGTTAGGAATATTGTCCGAGCGATCTTTTCCATTTTGGCGTAATCGATCTTGTCGGGATGATCGGTGGGCTTGTGATAATCCTCGTGAACCCCGGTAAACCAGAATGAGATCGGAATTCCGTTTACCGCATAGTGAAAATGATCGGAGCGGAAAAAGAAACGGTTTGTGTCAGCCGGATCGTCATATTTGTAGTCGTAATTAAGCTTTAGAAACGCGTCGTTTGTACCTTTGGTGATGGCACCGAGTGTCGAACTCATCATTTCAGATCCGATGACATACACGCCGTTTTCACCGGTCAGATCCTTGTTGTCCGGATTTGTGTCGCCAGCTTTCCGGCTACGGCCGATCATATCGATGTTTAGCTGGGCGATCACGTTTTTTATATTTACGGTTGGAAATCTGTTGAAATATTCTGCACCCCACAGGCCTTTTTCCTCGCCCGTATGCCAGACAAACAGGATCGATCGTTTTGGCCGTTTTTTTGCTTTCGCCAATGCTTCGGCTATGGACAGAACCGAAACTGTTCCGGAACCGTCATCATCGGCTCCGTTCCAGATCTTATCGTCGCCCGGAGCGTTTGGGATTGTGCCGACGTGATCATAGTGGGCTCCGACCGCGACCATTTCATTTTTGAGTACCGGATCACTGCCCTCCCAGAGAGCGACGACATTCTGAGTCCACGAGATTTCAGGCTTAGTTACAATGTTAAAACTCAGGGACTTGCTTGCACCTAGATCAAACGAACTGACACCGCCGTTCATTGGATCTGCCGATTCCCCTGCAAAAATTGCTTTCGCAAGCTTCGGTGAAGCAAAAAAAACTGATGGAACACTTGCTCCCTGCTGTCCGGCCGCAGGTTGGGCGAATTTTTCGACCGTCAGACGGGTTCGGCCAAAATTTTGGCCCAGTCCAACCCAGTTTTCGGTAACAAATTTAGATGGCAAAATCAGAACGCCCGCGGCACCATTAGCCCGGGCATAACCCGGAGCGTCGGTCCAGTCGGTTCCACGGGTGCCGGTCAGGTCGGCCTGGGTGATGCCAGCCGGCAAAGGTATCAATCCCCGATTTGAGATCGGGCCTTCGCTATAGACCGCAATTATCTTGCCTTTCACATCGAGATTGGCAAACGGATCCAGGTTTTTCGATTTGATCATCCATCCATTACCGGCAAATACGATCGGTGC
>JBGTCS010000182.1:0-3326 GCA_041748715.1 Pyrinomonadaceae bacterium
CGCACCGACCTCATCTATAACATCGATGGCCTTGTCCGGTAAAAAGCGGTCATTTATATATTTTCCGGCGAGTTCTGATGCGGTTCGCAGAGATTCGTTACTGTATTTGACGCCGTGATGAGATTCGTAAAATTTCTTGAGGCCTTTGAGGATCTGATATGTTTCGTCGATCGTTGGTTCGTTGATATCGATCTTTTGAAACCGGCGAGCCAGTGCCCGGTCACGGTCGAATGCTGCCTTATATTCAGCGTGGGTCGTAGATCCGATACATCTCAGAGCACCGTCAGCAAGCGCCGGTTTTAGTATGTTCGAAGCATCCATCGAACCGCCCGAAACTGCCCCGGCACCAACGATCGTGTGAATCTCATCAATAAATAGGATCGCATTTTCCTGATCCTTCAATTCATTAATTATCGCCTTGAAACGCTGTTCAAAATCGCCGCGATAACGCGTTCCAGCCAGGACGGCTCCCATATCGAGAGCGAAAACTTTTGCACCCTGAAGCACTTCCGGGACGTTGCCCTCGCTGATCTTTAATGCCAGACCCTCGGCCAGGGCCGTTTTTCCGACACCCGGTTCGCCGACATAGAGCGGGTTATTTTTCTTGCGACGGCAGAGGACCTGGATCGTGCGTTCAATCTCGGGAAGCCGGCCGACGATCGGATCGATTTCGCCCGCTGCTGCCTTGGCAACCAATTCTACACAAAAACTCTCAAGCGGTTTCTTTCTCTGTGCGGCGGGCATCGCATCTGGGTCGTCATCAGATTCCGATTCAAAATCAGGCAAAAATTCGCCCTGATCAACCTTTGAGATGCCATGCGAGATGTAATTTAAGATGTCGAGCCGCGTCACTCCCTGCTGCAAAAGCAGATAAACGGCATAAGACTGCTCGGCCTGATACATGGCGGCGAGAATGTTTCCGCCGTCGACTGCACCCTGTCCGCTTCCCTCGGCCTGGAGGACCGCGTACGAAATAGTTGATTGAAAAGTAGAGGTCAGCTCGGGCATTGCCTTGGCATCTTCGGGCATTTTCTCAATTACATTTTTGAAATACTCCTGCAAGGCCCGTCCAAGCTCGTCGATCTGAGCTCCGCAATTGAATAATATTTCGCTCGCCGAATTGTCCTCGAGCAACGCAAAAAGCAGATGCTCGAGCGTAACAAATTCGTGTTTGTGCTTTACGGCTTCATCCACCGCAAAACTTAAGGTCTCTTCTAGTTCCCTCGTTAACATCGTTCCCCTATCTTACCAGTTTTGACGCTATTAAAAATAGGCAGGTTGGACCTCTTAAATAAATCGAACACCGCTGCGGGCAATTTCCGAAACATGCATGTTGAATGGGATGTCTGTTTGCGAATATATTTCGCTCATCGCGAGGGCGACCTTGTCCGCAGTATCGGCGTCTTTGCTAAGCATAAAGATCGACGGCCCGGAACCCGAAATGCCGCCGCCGAGGGCTCCGGCGGCCAGGCTGGCGGACTTAACCTCGTTAAATTTTGGTATCAGCGATCGGCGGACCGGTTCAACAATGGTGTCTTGCATCGAACGCGAGATCAGTCCGTAATCGCTTTTGGCAAGCGCGGCAACCAGAGCTCCGAGATTACTCCAGTTGCGGATGGCGTCTTTTAGCGGGACATCCAACGGCAGCATGGCCCTGGCCTCGGAGGTCTTGATCTCGATCTGTGGGTGAATAACTGTCGCAAAAAGCTCCGGAAAATCCAGCTCGACGATATCAAGCGGTTCCGTAGAGCGAACCAGTGTAAAACCGCCATAAATACACGGGGCAAGATTATCGGCGTGGCGAGCTCCCGAGGCAAGCATCTCGCCGGCCATGGCAAAATCGACAAGCTCGATCCGAGAAAATCGATCGTCGAGCAATCGATTGGCCGCAACAACGGCTCCGCAGGCGCTGGCCGAGCTCGACCCGATGCCGCTGCCGGGTTTGATATTTTTTGTGATCTCCACCTCAAGCCCGAAATCGACATTTGCTGAGGCGAGAAATGCACTTAAGGCGACACCAGCGACATTTTTCTCGGCCTCGGTCGGCAGGCCGAAATCGTCATGATGGATGATTCGCACCTTTCGTTCGCGGATCTTGCGAACTGTCATTTCGTCAAACGGCTCCGAGAGGGCAAAGCCCATGCAGTCAAACCCGCAGACGACATTCGCCACAGTTGCCGGAGCCAAAACCTTTACTTCGTCCATATTTCTGAAATAACCCGAACCCGTATATTATCTATAAGTTCCATGCGGACGCCCGCGAGTATTAGATGATGCACTACTTTAGCACAAACCGAAGATCGCCTCATGCCTCGTTTCGCGACGCTGTTTTGAGCGGCCAACCAGAAGACAAGGGCCTTTATTTTCCTTCGGAAATACCAAAGCTGACGGAGGAATTTCTAAGCCAACTTCGCTCGAAGCCGAACGACGAGATCGCGTTTGAGGTCATTCGCCCGTTCGTGGGCGGCGAGATTCCCGATGAAACTCTGTTTGAGATCTGTGCCGAAACTGTAAATTTTGACTTTCCGCTTGTTCCGATCACCGCCAACATAGCGGCGCTCGAATTATTTCACGGGCCAACGCTGGCATTTAAAGATGTCGGTGCCAGGTTTATGAGCCGATGTCTGCGGTATTTCTCAAAGGATAAAACGGAAAAAACAATCGTGATCGTCGCCACATCGGGCGATACGGGCGGAGCTGTTGCCGCTGGCTTTCACGGAGTCGAGGGGATTGAGGTCGTTATCCTATACCCGAAGGGCAAGGTCAGTAAGGTTCAGCAACTACAACTCACAACCTTGGGCGGAAATGTAACTACATTGGAATTACACGGTAATTTTGACGACTGCCAGGCGCTTGCCAAACAGGCACTTGCCGACGCGGATCTACAGTCAAAAGTTCATCTGACATCCGCCAATTCCATAAATGTCGCCCGCTGGCTGCCGCAGCAATTCTACTATTTCTTCGCATTAAAACAGTGGAATGGCGAGCCGCCGGTTATATCGGTTCCGAGCGGCAATTTTGGCAATCTTGCCTCCGGCCTATTGGCCCATATCTCGGGCTTACCGGTTGCAAAATTTATCGCCGCCTGCAACGCGAACGATGTCGTGCCCCGGTTTTTAAAAACGGCGGACTACGAACCTCGCCCGTCCATCGCGACGCTTTCGAACGCTATGGACGTTGGGGCGCCGAGCAATTTTGTGCGGATACTGGAGATATTTGATAATAAATTTGGCGATCTCAAGAACAAGGTAAATGCTGTAAGCGTTTCAGATTCGGCGACGGCCGCTACGATGCTCAAGGTGTACGCCGACCATGGTTATACCCTC
>JBGTCS010000183.1:0-5572 GCA_041748715.1 Pyrinomonadaceae bacterium
AATGTGGATTCGGGCGGCCGCGAATATGGCAACGGCTTCCGGCATTTTCCCCTTAAAGACGTCACGCGTCTTTTCGCACCACTTCAAGGCCTCGGTGTCTTCGCCGCGATCTCGAAGAAGATCGACAATATTCAGATATGCCCGGTCCAGTTTTTCATCCTGCGGATATTTATCGATAAAGCTAAGATAACGATTCATCGATTCTTTAGAACGGCCGACCCGCCCGTAGGCGGCCGCTGCCTGGAGCAAAGCGTCCTTCGCCTGAGCGGAATTTGGATGCTGCTCCAAAACGCGCTCAAACCATTTCAAAGCCTCAACATGATCGGGTTTTTGCAAAAGGCCGCGCCCGATCTGGAACGATGCCTCGGCCGCGTTCGCCCCGTTCGGATAATTCGCGATCACCGCCTCGAAATGAAGCCGCGCATCCGCAAAATCGCGATTAAACTGATAAATATTGGCCCGCTCAATATGCTCGGCCTCGCTAAGCGCGGGGGCTTTTCTACCGTCGCCGCCGTTTAAAATATCTAAACCTTTTGCCGCTCCTAACGCGACATCGTCGGGCTGTTCCTGATTTGGGAACGTATTAATCAGTTCGGAAAAAATGGCGCGGGCGGCGTCCGGTTGGTCTGACCGAAGGTAGGATTCGGCGAGCAGCGAGCGCATTTCCCGGACATTAGCATCGATCTGGGACCGGGCCGAAGTACGAGAGCCGTTGGTCAAAATCCGAATGGTTTCGCCGTAATTCGAACTTTCAAAACTGTTGCGGGCCAATCGCAACTCGGCCCCTCTTGCCAAAAAGCTGTCCGGCGATAAGAGCATTATCTCGGTGAGATATATTCGCTCGAGCATCAAATTGCCAGTCGAACGGGCGATCTGAGACAGGTGTTTAAGGGCGTAACCTTTTAACTGGGAATCGCGTACTACGGTCGCCTGGTAACTAGCTGCCGCGACGGCCAGATCGCCGCTCGATTCGGCCAGACGACCCAGTAAATAATCGTAATCGCCAGAATTGAATCGTTTTTCATCTTCTGTCCGCAGCTTTTGCAATTCGGCTATCGCGGACGAATATTCTCTTGCTAAGACAGAGCGGCGAATTTTTGCTTCTAATTCCGGCGACTGGCCAGCGGTAGTATTCGCTAACGAAAACAACAGAAGCACCGAAATTAACAAAAATCGTTTCATTAGCCGGATTTTAGCAAAGTTTAGCGGCATACGGTAAAATCGATCCCAAGCATTTATGTCAGCAAATATTTTGAGCGGAAAGTCGATCTCGGACGCCATAAAAGCCGAAGTCGCGGTCGAGGTGGCGGGTCTGAGAGAAGTGCACGGATTTTCTCCGTGCCTCGTGGTCGTGCGGGTTGGCGGAGACCCGGCTTCGTCGGTCTATGTCGCGAGCAAAGTAAAAACGGCCGAGGATCTCGGTATAATATCGGAGCATTTGCATTTCCCTGAGGACGTTTCGCAGGATGAAATCGTTTCGGTCGTCGAACAACTAAACCAGCGGAGCGATGTAGACGGCATTTTGGTGCAGATGCCGCTGCCAAGGCATATCGACGAACGAGAAATACTCGAGCGGATCGATCCCGAAAAAGATGTTGACGGCTTTCATCCGATAAATACCGGGCGGCTGACGCAGGGTTATCCGTCGCTTGCGCCGTGCACGCCGGCCGGAGTGATCGAGATCCTAAAACGTTCGGATATCGAGATCGCCGGCAGCCATGCCGTAATCGTCGGTCGGAGCAATATTGTCGGAAAACCGATGACGGCGCTGTTGCTCAGAGAGCACGCTACCGTCACGATCTGCCATTCGAGGACCAAAGACTTGCCAGAGATCTGCCGGAGCGCCGATATCCTGGTGGCTGCCATTGGCCGTGCCGGGTTTATTCGCGGCGAACATATTGGTCGAGGCTCGACGGTTATCGACGTCGGGATAAACGATGTTTCGGATCCGGAAAGGCTGCCTGAGTTTTTCGATGGCGATGAACTGTCGAAGCGTCTGACGGCGATTGAGAAGCGCGGTTTTACACTGGTGGGTGACGTGAATCCAAAAGAAGCAAAGGAAAAGGCCGCAAATTTTACACCCGTTCCCGGCGGCGTCGGCCTGCTGACCGTCGCAATGCTGATGAAAAATACGGTCGAGGCGGCCAAGATGAGGCGAAAATTAGATTGATCAGTACCTAGACCTTTTCCAGCGATAACCAATATGAAATTTGAAGAATACCAATCCGAAGCGAGCGTAACGGCTCTTTACCCGAATAGAATGAACAACCTCGAATATCCGACGCTCGGTCTCACCGGCGAAGCGGGCGAGGTTGCCAATATCGTCAAAAAGATCCAGCGTGATCACGGCGGTGTCATTAACGATGAGATCCGCAGCAAACTAAAAGATGAGCTGGGCGATGTACTCTGGTACATTTCAGCGTGTGCCGACGAACTCGGCATAACTCTGACCGAGATCGCCGAATTCAATGTCCAAAAACTCGCTAAACGACACAATAGGATAAACGGATGATTGAAAATGTAGAATGGAAAATCGTGCGAATGTTTTGAAGGATAAATCCTATGATTTTGCTTTGCGAATCATTAAGCTATTCAAACATTTAACACAATCGAAGCGTGAATTCGTTTTATCTAAACAAATTTTGCGTTCAGGCACCTCGATTGGAGCGAATATTACTGAGGCCAATCAAGCACAGTCTAAGGCGGATTTTATCCATAAACTTTCGATCGCACTAAAAGAATCATTTGAAACCGAATATTGGCTGAATCTATTGCGAGATAGTGAGTATTTAAGTGTGAATCAATCTGATTCTCTTTTATTGGAATGTAAAGAATTACAAAAAATACTGACCGCCTCGATCAAAACGGCTAAGACAAACAGGTAGAATTCCATTTTCCGTTTTCCATTTTCCGTTTTCCGTTTTCCGTTTACGGTTTTCACGATGTTAAAAGTCGGTCTTACAGGTTCGATTGCAGTCGGTAAGTCATTTGTTTGCGATATTTTTCGCGAACTGGGCTGCCACGTTTTGGATGCCGACAAAACGGCTCGTGAGGTTGTAGAACCTGGCACAGCAGGGTTGAAACAGATTGTAAACAAATTTGGCACCGAGGTGCTTTTGCCTGACGGCTCGCTGGACCGAAAAAAGCTTGGAGCGATAGTTTTTGCCGATGAACAACGGCGAAATCTATTAAATTCGATCGTGCATCCACTCGTCATCGAGGCCCAAAACGTCTGGCTCGAAAAACTCGAAAAAGACGTTCCGAACGGGATCGCGATCATAGACGCGGCCTTAATGATCGAGTCCGGCGGGTACAAGCGCTTCGACAAACTGATTGTTGTGTGGTGCGAACCTGAGATACAATTGAAACGATTGATGTTACGAGACGAACTCAGCGCCGCCGATGCAATAAAACGCGTCTCGGCACAAATGTCTCAGGACGAGAAAAAAAAGTTTGCGGATCATTTGATCGACACGTCGTATGGCTTTGACGATACCCGTCAACAAGTGCTCGACGTGATCCGGAAACTAACCCCTCCCGGCGAATAGTGCACCGAGAGTGCGATGAAACAGCAAAGGCCCGGATTTTTTTTAGCTGCACCCCATTGGCGATCTTCATATTTGATCGCGGTGTTGATCTTTGTCTCAGTCACAGCTTTTCTTTCGAGCAGCTGCAGCCAACTCGAACGTCCGAAGGTCGAACCGTTTTACGCGGTTACGGGGCCGCCGCCAAAGCAGGAACTGCGCTGGAGCAACGGCAAGACCCCAAAATCGCTTGACCCGGCCCGCGCCGTTGCTGCTCCTGAAACAGACATCGTCCGTGCGGCTTACGAGGGTTTGACCGATCTCGACGGTAAGAGCCTTCGCGAGGTGCCGGGCGTCGCCGAAAAATGGGAATCCTCCGACGACCTCCGGACATGGACATTCCATTTGCGGCGGGACGCATTTTGGTCGAACGGTGAACGCGTGACCGCCAAGGATTTTGTCGGCGCGTGGAAACGCCTGAGGGAAATGAGCGAAACGACCGAGGGCAATCAACTCTTTCAAAATATTGTCGGAATGGCTCAAAAAAGCCTCCCGACGGACAAACCAAAGGACGCTCCGGGCGATCTTTTTAATTTGACCGAGCCTCCTGCGGACCAGGGAGTAAAAGCCCCAACCTCTGACACCGGCATTTTACCGAGATTTCAACCCGCCCTTAGGTCGTCGGGAGCGAAACAGAGTCCGGAAACAGTTCCCGAACCTTCGCCCGGCAATTCAAACATCAAGCCGTCCTCGATCGGCGTCGAGGCCGTAAACGAGGTCACACTCAAGGTCAGCCTTGTGCTGCCCGATAAAGACTTTCCTAAACTGGTCTCACATCCGATATTCCGGCCGGTTTTTGGCGACGGCGCAAATTTTGAAAAACCGGATCTTGATCCCGAAACCATCACAAACGGTGCCTTCGAGATCTCAAAAATCGACGATGACGGCATTACCCTCGAACGCTCAGAGAAATATTGGAATCGGGATTCGGTCGCCCTCGAACAGGTACAATTTGTGCCAAAAGAGTCCGCCGAAGCCGCGTTGGAGGCGTATCGCAAGGGCGAGGTCGATGTGGTTACGAATGCCGCTTTTGAACCTCTCGCTCTAAAGCTCTTGACCCCGTACGACGACTTTCGCCGAACGGCTCACAACGCTCTGAATTTTTACGAGTTTAATACAACAAAGCCGCCGTTTAGCGATCGGCGGGTACGCGAGGCCCTTGCCATCTCTATCGACCGGGCCAAAGTGACCGAGGGCGATCTTGACGGTTCAAATCAGCCGGCTAATTCATTTTTTCCGTACGGCGATCCAAAACTCGAATCGATCGGTCTAGATCTAACAAAGGCAAAAGACCTTTTCGAGAAAGCAGGCTATCCAGACGGCCGAGGATTTCCTACGATTCGGCTCGTCATTAATCGAAACGATACTCAGCAGCGGGTTGCACGGGCGGTCGCCCGGATGTGGAAGCAATACCTAAAAGTCGAAACAGAAATTATTGTTAAGGAATCCAGCGAGATCGAGGTGATTCGAAAGTCAATGGATTTTGATCTGGTGCGGCGCGGCGTCGTTTTGCCCACAAATGACGAGCTGGTAAATATTCAGGCGATTTTAGGATCGGCAAAAAAGACCATCGAAAAAACGCCAATCGAATCAAAGCCGGTCCTCGATGCAAATATTCTGATCGAAACGCCGAGACAGATACTAAAGAGCGACGTTTCCAAAGGCGGACCGTTGACCAACGAAAGCGACGAACTGACGACCGAAGAAAAGTTTTCGGTGCTGACGATGACCGAGGAAGACGCGATCTATGAGCTGAGGGCAATCCCGCTCTATTTCCCGATGTCATATTCGCTGGTCAAGCCATATATCCGCGGTTTTGAAATAAATGGCCTCGACGCCCCGTCATTACGAGAAGTGAGTATTGACAATTCGTGGCAACCGAAGCCGCGTCGCGATGAATCATAAAATCGATTTGCGTTCTCGGTAAAATCGTTTTAAGTTTTTGGCACACTCTCTCGCGTTAGTCCTGATTTGCAGGTTTAGGCTCC
>JBGTCS010000184.1:0-5052 GCA_041748715.1 Pyrinomonadaceae bacterium
CCACTGAGTTACGCCTACTTTTTCAGAATATTAACACGATTTGTCAATATTGGCTCAAACTGTTTTCACCTTTACAAGAAGACCTATCTATTCGCGAACGACACCGCGTCCGCCGCCCAAACCCCTTAAATGAGGAGGGGTGACCTACATGATCGTGAGCATCGCCAACTGTCCCATTACTTTTTTGGCAAAAGTCCGGTTAGCCAGTGGAGCGTATTGAGCAGGAGTTGGGCGTTTTGCGCCCCGACGGTGGTGTTCATGCCAACCGGCCGCGCACGAGGACCGGCCAGCTGTGCTACCGCCATACCGGCTTCGCCGTAGATGACGACCCGGCCACGTCCGAGCTTGCGGGCGGCGCCCTGCAGCCAGCCGCCGACAGGAACGCGGGGAGTGTCATCGCCGATCTCCCAGAGCCGCTTTGGCTGCATCGACTCGATCTCTGGCCCAAATATCATGATCGGGCGTATCTCGGGATCCGTCGCACGCATTGCATGACCATAGAATGTAGCGACGGAATCTACTCGCTCATCGAGGGCGCGGCCTTCAATAATAGGGTGCTTCCGGAGTGTTCCGCTTGTACGGCTGAATACTATCGGGTCCCATACCTCGTAATCGAGCGCATAGCCGTCGAGCATTTCTACGCCAAGACGCTTCCCAAGCGATGCCGCTGCCTTGGGAAAAGGTCTATGATCGACAAAAAGAAGCAGAGCTCCGCCGAGCTTGATCCATCGAATCAGCGTGTTTATTTCCCCTTCGGTAAACGCCGAGCCGAGCGAATCCGACTCTTCGGAAGTTGGTGCGGGAAGTGCATTCGAGATGACCAACACCCTTGCACCTTTAAGCGCGGCGAAAGTGATAGGATCACGAAGTGATGCGACCCGATAGCCGTCGGACCGAAGCATCTCGCCGAAAGGGCGGTAAAAACCGGTAAGCGAATGGACGTTGTGGTGAGCCTCGTCGATAAGAACTAGAGGCCCTTTTCCGTGCTTATACGCAGGCCTTTTCACAGTCACTTCGAATGTGGCGTCCTCTACAACTGGCTCCCTCTGTGCCGTCGCGAGTGTTGGAAAAAGTGAAAGCCCGACGAGAAGAAGCACGGAACAAAGCTTATGAGACATACTTAACCCCGGTTATTTCTGAGGTCGCAGAACCCCACTCAATGTCTATAGTCAATCCGCCGACTAACATGACAGGACTGCGCGGATCATTTTTTTAACGTTCGACGGACTCGATCCCAAGCGACAATGGTATAACAGATTTGGAGCGGGCGACGAGTGTCGAACTCGCGACTTTCAGCTTGGGAAGCTGACACTCTACCACTGAGTTACGCCCGCTTTTGTGAGAAATATAACACGGCTACGCACTCTGATGTCAATAAGTTTTTGAGGCTATCATCAAATCGATCAACTCGCGAACCGCTCCCTGTCCGCCTTTGTGCTCTGTAATGTATTGCGCGGCATTTCTGACCGATACGTGAGCATCTGCGACAGCGACGGCTAGACCGACAAGAGGAAAAACCTCGATGTCAGGCGAATCGTCGCCAATATAGGCGACCTCGGCGGCATTGGCGCCCGCAGCGGCGACGATCTCGTTGAATGCGGCGCCCTTATCACTTCGCCCCTGCCATACAAACTCGATGCCAAGGTTTCGAGCCCTAACGTCAACGAGGGGCGAGCTCCGGCCCGAGATAATTCCAGAACGAAATCCGGCATTGTGCCAGTCGACGACTCCCTGCCCGTCACGAACATGAAAAACTTTAAGATCTTCGCCCCCGGGCCCAAAATAAAGACGGCCGTCCGTTAAGACGCCGTCACAATCCATCAAAAGCAATTTTATGTTTTTCGCCCGGCTGCGGATCTCGGGCGAGAGGTCAGTAATTGTCATGATCTATCTAACCTCAAACATATCAACTGAACTCAACTTCCATCCGCCGGCGGTTTTTGTGAGCCGATAAACGGCAATGCCAGTCTCCACGTCCTTATTGAGCAGCTTGACCGTCATGTTTGCCTCCACGAGTACCGTATTAGCGTCGATCCTGTCGATCTGCCGGATCTGTGTCTGCCATTGCTCCGTGGAGCCCGAGACGCCGCCTGCGAACCGTGTCACATCACCTCTTACCGTCAAGGCGTCAACCTCCGCTTTGCGATTCGAGGAGGCAGCTTTGTCGAAATCGGCGAAGAATGCTTTAACGCTTGCGTCAACTGCCGGAGATTGTCCAAGCTTGTTTCGAAGCAGTCTGGCCGCATAACTCGCACCGTATTCGGCGTCGGCGACGATCGCCGCCTCGGCAAATTTCAGTGCTGCTTCATTTTGATTCGACTTGCTCGCTATCTCTCCAAGCCCGACATTTGCCCACGCGAGACTTCGCGATGTCGGCAGTTTTTCATCCAGAACCGCTCGAAATTCTTTTTCCGCTTCCGAGGTCTTGTTCTGCGACAGCAACGAGCGACCCAGCATAACCCGCAGATCGTCAAACCTAGGGAGATCGCGAAGCAGCGTTCTAGCCGTGGTTTCAGCCTTGGCATAATCCTGTTTATCGAAGTGACGCTTCGTGGCAAGGAGCGGATCGCTGTCTGTCGATTCGCGCGGAGCAACATCATCTGAATAATCTGTCTGCGGATATAATTTATCTGAGTCGATCTCAACGCGTGTAATCTTAGAATTGGACTTGAGAAACACTTCGCCAAAACTTTCCGCTTTAACCGTTGTTGAAGCCGAAATTCTTTCGCCGGACTCGGTTGTGGCAATCACATCGACGTTGGCATCAATCGCTCCGGTATTCCTTAGCGCGACCTTAGTCTCGCCACCAGTCACCTGCGGAAGCCCAACGAGCAAATTCGTGTCCGTCACCTGATCGAATAAATAATCAACGAGTTCTTTGTTTGAGGATAATGCGGCTCGCAGTTCGCCGGTTGTGAGGTTGCCGTCCTGCAAATTTGTCCGAACAATGCTTGCGAAATCAGTTGCGCCGACACGCTTTGCCAAAATTCGCCACGCCATCGCACCTTTGTTAGCGACCTCGGAATAATAAAAATCATCGATCGGGGAAACTATGTTCAGCGGAGCGTCGCGTTTGGAAACAGCAGCATAAGCAATTCTCTGACGCATCCTTTCAACATCGGCAGTGTCCTTGCCAAATTTACTTTCGATAAACTGGGTTGCAATATATCGGGTCAGTCCTTCACTGATGATACCGTAGCCTTCGCCGTCAACCGCGTAGGCATTGCCAAGCCACATCTTAACCGCGGCTTCAGCGATATTCATCGCGGTCAGCGAATCAATTTTACTACGGCGAAAAACACCCTCATCAACGATGATCATTCCGCCGCCGCTGAATCCGGCCCCGCGGCGACTCGAAACGATTCTCAATGGAACGTCGATCCCTTTACCCAAGATCCCAGCCGCAAATGTTCTGGCATCTACAAGCAACGATGCTAGTTCGGCGGAGCGTTTTGCTCCATCGGCCCCTGAGCCTTTCGGCATATAAACCGATACACCATTTTGATTTGACAGGTCCCAGTTCCCTGCCAGAAAAAAGGGTTGGCCATTTTGCCTACTTTCAAAAACTCCGTTTGATTCCGTACCGGAGGACAGAACCGTCTGACCTTCGGGGACGGTGACCTTTAGTTTTATGGCAGCGGTATCAAATCCGCGGTTAAAAAACCAACTGTTTGGTGTCGGATACCAAAATGATAGGGGCAAAAATTGCGAGGCGGCAGGCGAAACGGAACCAAGAGAGCTGTTGTCCTTCAAATTGAGCTTATAATCCACGGCCGCAGTAAAACTCGCATCCGCCCCGACCGACGCAAAACGCATGGCGACCCTCTGTAAACTCGATCCGGCGTTGATCTTCTCCTCGGATTTAGCAAAATCGGCCACCGCGTCGTTGATTTTGACCGAGCTGATCTCGGCCAACGGACTGATCCGAAGCGTCAAGGTTGAAGCAGGTTTTCCCGAAACATTCTTTATTTGAAGGATCGCTTTGACGGCCACAGTGCGGGAATTCTCCTGCGGCAAAGTTACATTGAGGTCATAATTTTGAACTTTCCACGTTGCGGTTGGCGTCCGGCCAGCATCCTGTCCGAGGGCCGACAATGTAAATATCGAGCATAGAAAGACAATTATGGCGGTCTGAGTTTTGTTCATCTTAAAAAGATTGTTGGCACTTAAAGGTCGTTTACTAGTTCGTGGATCTGTTTTAGTTTTACGAGCAGCTTTTCCAATCGCCCCAGCGGCAACTGATTAGGCCCGTCACTCGGAGCTTTCGCGGGATTATCGTGGACCTCCATAAAAACTGCATCCACTCCGCAAGCCACACCTGCACGCGCAAAGTTTTCGATGTACTCGGCCTGCCCGCCGGTTGCCTTACCCAACCCGCCCGGCAACTGTAGAGAATGCGTCACGTCAAAAACGACTGGCACTCCAAATGAACGCATTACCGGAAACGACCTGAGATCGACCACCAGATTATTATAGCCAAAGCTTGCGCCGCGTTCTGTCAGCAAGATTTTTTTGCCGCCTGATTCCTGCAGCTTTTCGACGATATTCTTGGCGTCCCACGGCGATAGGAACTGCCCTTTTTTGACGTTAACAGCCTTACCCGATCTCGCCGCCTCGACCAACAGATCCGTCTGCCGACATAAAAAAGCCGGTATTTGGAGCATATCGGCAACTTGGGATACTTTCTCAACCTGCCATGGTTCGTGGATGTCGGTGAGAACCGGAACGCCGATTTCCGCCTTAACCTGAGCAAGAACCTCGAGGCCGAAATCCATTCCACCTCCGCGAAAGCTTCCGATGGAGCTGCGATTGGCCTTGTCAAACGAAGATTTATATACAAAATCGACGCCTACATTTTTTCAGATCTGGTTTATTTCCCCGGCCATAAACGAGGCATGTTTTACAGACTCGACCACGCACGGCCCGAGAATGAACGAAAGGGTCTTGCCGCCGAATTGGACGTTATCAACCTCAAACGGAGTTATATTCATAATTTGTACGATGATAGCAAAGCAAATATCTCAAAGCCGAATCGGTAAGCAAAAAAAGTGA
>JBGTCS010000185.1:0-6806 GCA_041748715.1 Pyrinomonadaceae bacterium
TCGCGTCGCGTCGTATTCGAACCGATCTCTCGGAATCAGCCCACGCCGCTCGGCATCGTTATTCTCGCGTATCGGGACATAGGTGGTTATGTCTTCATCTTCGCAGGCCTTGATCGCTTCGAAACTGAAAAACCCACCATCGGCCAACACCGTCAACTCTTCCACGCCGAGAGCATCCTTTGCCCGCTTTGCCATCTCCGGCAGCAACCCTTGATCCGCACATTCATTCGTCACCATCACATCGGCGATCAGCTTGTGTTTGCCGTCAACCACTGTCTGGATGTTATAACCGACGTATGAGCCTTTTGCCGTCTTCATAAGCCGGGCTTCGGGATCGGTTAATGAGCGCTGCGTTTCTCCATTCTCTTTCATTTCACCAAGCATCTCTTCCTGTTTCTTGAGATGCTCGCCGAGACTCGCGATCTTTTGCTTTAGCTCGGCTGGGGTCATCGCCGTCTCGCCAGCGTCCGCGCTGTCGGCTTCCTCCAAATCCGCCAGATACCTTGCCACCGATTCCCGCTCACGCCCTATCCGCTTCTCCAGTTTTTTCTGCGTCAAATTTCGCTGGGTGCTGTTTACCGCCTTGAACTTGCTCCCGTCTATCGCCACTTCCTCCTTGCCATACAACCCCGCCTCTAGGCACCATAACCGAAATCGTACCAATACCTCGCTCACCGCATCAGCATTTTCCACCCGAAATCGACACAGCGTCTTGAAATCAGGTCGCAAAAGATTGCTCAGCCACATCAACGCGGGCGTTCCGCCCACACTCGCGCGCGGGGCCGCCTCGATGACCTTATCCCGTTCAAATGTCCCCAGATAAATATCCCTAACACGACCCTCGGATCATACCCCGGCCGACCAGTCCACGCCGCCTCGCCCCGCACAAAACCCATCTCTTCCATCCGCAGATATTCTACGAACGCCCCGATCGCTCGCACCTCGTTGTCCTCCCCAACATACTCGTCCAACGTCGCCGGAAACATCATCTGCTGTCCACGACCCACCCCTTCTATATATCCCATAAACCCCTCCTCTACACTTATACGCTTTTTATATATTATGGGTTTTTAAAGTTCGAGTTTTGACACAGGCGCTAACGCGCGGGCTTCTGCAAAATCTTTATACCGCCGTTTTCAACGGCTCGAATTTTGGTTGGTTTCCTCTCGCACGGTTTGCACCGGGGGCTACAAATATGCCGTCCGCTTTGCGGACTATGATCCAGGAACCGAGACGGACCTCATATCAGTCGTTACAAGATAACTCGCTTGGAATTTATAACATTAATCGCGTATTATTCAACAAAATCCTTTCCCGTTACGACATAATTTTATGAAAAAGATCCAATATCTATTTGTCGCAATATTCGCGTTTTCGCCGGCTGCATTTGCTCAGGACCGGCTTCTAACGCTTGACGATATTTTCAGTCCAGATCCGGCAAAGAGGGTGCGATTTGCGGGGACGCCGGTCGCGGCGCAGTGGGCGGCCGACGGGCGTTCATTCAAGCAGGTGATCGGCGGGCGGTTGATGCGTGTCGATGCAGTGACGGGGCAGGCGGTACCTTATTTTGACAGCGGTTCGCTTTCTGCGGCATTGCAGCGGACCGGGTCAAAAGCCGAGGACGCCAATGCTTTGGCAAATTCGCCGCAATTGCAATTTAACTCGGACGAATCCGCGATACTTATTAATGACGCCAAAGACCTCTGGGTTTACGATCTGGCGACCCGGTTGTTAAAACGGTTGACGAATAACCGCGACGAGGAAAAAGAAGAGGATTTCAGCCCGGATGGAAAATTTGTGAGCTTTGTCCGTGGCAATAATCTCTTTGTCGTGGACGTCGCAAAGGCCAATGAAAAACAGCTCACGCGTGACGGCCGAGAGGGCGATAAAGCTATATTTAACGGCTATCTGGATTGGGTTTACGAGGAAGAGCTTTATGGCCGCGGGCAAAAACGGGCATATTGGTGGTCGCCGGATTCGCGCTTTATCGCGTTTCTTCGGCTGGACGAGTCACCCGTGCCAAAGTTTGTTCTGGCCAATGATATTGTGACGGACCAATTGATCGAGACAGCCGATTATCCGCAGGCGGGTGATCCAAATCCGATAGTGCGGCTTGGGATTGCCGATATTGGAAAAATGTCGATCGTGCCAAATCCTGGACGCATCCCAAAGATAGGAGAACGCCTGCCGCCAACGCTTTTGCGTGTCGGCGATTCGGTAAAGTTTGTCGAAACGGCCGATTACAAACCCGAAGACCTGTTGATCGCCCGCGTAGCCTGGACGCCTGACAGCCGACTTGTCGTGTTTCAGGCGTTGAATCGCGAACAGACGTATCTCGATCTCAACGCGGCATCACTGGACGGTAAGAGCCGAAAGCTTTTGACCGAAACCACACCGGCGTCGGTCGAAGTTTATGATAATCCGGTATTTGTTGACTCGGGTTCATCGATGGTCTGGCAATCGGCGCGAAACGGCTGGCGACATCTATATCTATACGACCACAATGGCCAGCTTATCCGTCAGTTGACCAGCGGTAAATGGGAAGTCCGTAACCTCTACGGCGTGGATGAACGAAACGGGTGGGCATATTTTTCGGCGACAAAAGACAGCCATATCGCCGAAAATATTTATCGCGTTCGCCTTACAGGCGGGGAGGTCGAGCGGATTTCTCGCGGTGACGGTTGGCACGCGGCGTCATTTAACAAAACCTTTTCGCATTACGTCGAGAATTGGAGCGACGCCCGCACACCGACCAAGACTGCTCTCTTTCGCTCGAATGGCTCGGTCGAACGCGTCGTAAATGAAAACAACGTCGATGTCTTAAAGCAATATAAATTGAGCCAGCCCGAATTTCTTAATGTTACAACGCGAGACGGATTTGTCATGGAGGCGATGATGATCAAGCCGCCCGATTTTGACCCGTCAAAGAAGTACCCCGTTTTTGAGTTCACATATTCCGGGCCGCATGCTCCGTCGGTGGCCAACCGGTGGGGCGGCAACCGCGCCATATGGTTTCAGATGCTCGCCCAAAAAGGGTACATCGTCTGGGTCTGCGACAACCGTTCGGCAAGCGGTAAAGGTGCCGAATCGGTTTGGCCGATCTATAAACGGATGTACGAACTCGAATTGAGAGACCTCGAGGACGGACTGAACTACCTCAAATCTCTGCCCTATGTCGATGGTTCGCGTATCGGCCTGCACGGGTGGAGTTATGGCGGTTCGATGACCAGCTACGCTCTGACGCACAGCAAATCGTTCAAGATCGGCATCGCCGGCGGAACGGTTACCGACTGGCGGCTTTACGATTCGATCTATACTGAACGTTATATGATGACGCCGCAAAATAACGGCGTTGGTTACGACCGCAATTCGATCACAAAGGCCGCAAAGGACCTATCGGGCCGGTTGCTGCTGATCCACGGCATGATGGACGACAACGTTCATATGCAAAACACCACCCAGTTTGTTTACGAGCTGCAAAAGGCGGATAAGCAATTCGAACTGATGCTGTATCCAACCCAACGACATGGCGTCACAAATCCGGCGCAGGTAAAGCACCTGTACACGACGATGACCGAGTTTATTTTGCGGAATTTATAGCGTGCTGCCGGGCTCGGCCTGTTTTTTATCGATCGTTTCTTCGGCCTCCTTCTTTTGATCGGGCTCGGCCTCGGGCAGTTCCTGCTGCTCTTTGTCTGCGGGTTCGAAACTCAATTTTATATAGACAGGGAAATGGTCCGAACCAAAATAATCGAGGCGTTTAAAATCCACCAGCCGAAAATGGGACGTGTGAAAGCAGTGGTCGAGCGGCATCCGCATAAAAGGATAATCGGCGTGAAAAGTATTGTAAAAACCGCGGCCTATACGCGGGTCGAGCAGCCCGCTAATATCCTGAAAAAGGAAATTGGTGTGCGACCACGCGACGTCATTAAGATCACCGATAACGACCGACGGCCGGTCGAGCTTTTTGATCTCTTTACCGACAATCAGCAATTCGGCATCGCGTTCGGTTGAGCTATCGTCCTCGGTCGGGAATGGCGGTGGCGGATGCAGGCATCGAATTTCGACTTCTGTACCTGATTTCAGTTTTACACGCCCATGGATCGACGGCACAATGTCCTCGACCAAAAATTTAACCTCGGCATTGACCAGTTCGAGACGTGAATAAAGCAGCATCCCATAGGTGTCGTCCTGCGGCTGAAAAACTGTGTATGGATGCGTCTTTTCTAAACTTACTAGCTCGTCCTGCCACCATTTATTCGTCTCGACCGTGAGGATCACATCCGGATCGTTCTGCCGGATGATCTCGAGCAATTTACTTGAATTTCGATTCTCCATCAGCACGTTGGCAAAGAGGATGCTGAATGTCGAATCACCCTGCGCCTTTTGGCTTTCGTGAACCTGCTTTGCCGCAAAAGGCGTGTACGGAAACATCATCGAGCCCTGATAGACGAGGCACATCAAAAGCGCGACGACGAAAAGGTTTTCGGCGAGCTTGAATTTCCAGATGAATATCAGAAATGCAGCCAGTGTCGCCACCAAAACGACAAATATCTGCAGCCGCGGAAAATCAAAAATCCTGATCCACCATTCGGACCGTCGGGAAAACGGGATCAATGTTATCACGGTCAAAAATGCGCCCACTATGACAAGTAGAATCTTCATGTAAATACCATTCTACTCAAGATCCGAGGGAGAATCGATGTCGACTGCGGCGGAAGGCATATCAATGCGAGTAATGGATCGTGTGTTGTCGCGTAGCAGATCGCGAGCACCTTTGTCCCCGACAAGTCTGAAAAGCTCGTCAAACATTCGCCTAGAAAACAACGCGGGAACACCGGTCACCCCGTTGTAATCAGCGGCGATGATATCGGATCCAGTCTCGGTAAATTTGTCGATCAAAAGGTCTAAATTCTCAGTCGTGATGTGTGGTTGGTCGCACAGCGTTATCACAATGGCATCGAGACCGGGTTCCCACTGAAGCAAAGTTTCAAGACCGGTTTTTATGGATGAACTCATACCGGTTTTCCAGTCGTGATTTATGGAAATTATTAGTTCGAGATCGCTCAATTCATTTTGCGAGCTCTCAATTTCGGCGCCGAGTACGACGACCAGCGGATCGCATTTGGCGTTGATTAACGTCGCGGCGGCCCGCCGCAGAAGGGTTTGACTCTCGAACCGGATCAATTGCTTGGGCCGCCCCATTCGGCTCGATCCGCCCGCGGCCAAAAGCAGACCGCCAACTTTTGGCGTTCTATTTTCGGTCATATATCGAACCCTGGCGAAGGCGCAGATAGCCGCCGTTTCTCTGTTTGTAGACACCTTGTATCTCGCCGATTATCGAAAGAGCGATGCCCTCGGGTGTGTCGGCGCCGATATCGAGTCCGGCCGGTGCGAAGAGGCGTGCGAGTTGTTCTGGTGTGAAAGTCTCGCCGCCGGTGGCGATCTCGTCTAAAAGCTGTTCGGTGCGACGTTTCGGGCCGAGAGCTCCGATATAAAACACATCCGAAATTAGCAGCGACGGCAGATTGAGCCGATCGCGCGAATAATTGTGCGACATGATCACTGCCGCGGTGTGCTTATCGAATCGGATTGGAGCGAGCGGTTCGTCTTGGTTTTGCAGAACCAGATTGCGGGCGGTCGGAAATCTCCTTTCGCTCAAAAACGCCGGACGATGGTCGTAAACGTCTAGTTGCCATCCAAGATCCAGAGCGATACGCGCGAGCGGAATTGCATCGGCACCGGCTCCGAAAAGCAGAATCGCAACCGGCGGTTCGATATTTTCGAGTGCGAATTCGAATGAATAATCCGCCGTCGCGATCGATGCAAAATCGTAGGCGAGATCGGAAGAGGAAAACTGTTCGAGCACCGGCTGGAGTGCGGCGAGCAGCGGCGGCAAATCGCCAGTTGCAATGCTTTGTGTTTTATCCAAAAACGTTCGGCGGCCAACCCAACCGTCGATCGCCGGCGTCGTCGAGATCAATGTCGCGATGGTTTGACGCGATCGCTCTGAGAGACTCGATCGGAGCTTGTCGATTATCTGACTGTCCCTGACGACCGACTCGAGCAGGATCCGAACAACACCGCGACAGCCCATGTTCATGCTAAAGACCGA
Source organism: Pyrinomonadaceae bacterium (assembly GCA_041748715.1). Lineage (GTDB taxonomy): Bacteria > Acidobacteriota > Blastocatellia > Pyrinomonadales > Pyrinomonadaceae > OLB17. The sequence continues at coordinate 6,116 of JBGTCS010000185.1, forward strand.
ATTTTCATCGTCCGTCGTGTCGTAGGTAAAGACTTCGGCACGGTCCGTCGCCAGAACCTTTTTCGCACGTTCGAGAACATCGGCTTCGAGACAGCCGCCCGAGACAATGCCAAAAGTGTCGCCCGTACCCAGCATCAGCATCCGGGCTCCCGGCAGCCGGTATCCGGAGCCGCGAACATCGACCACGGTCGCGAGAATTGCTTTTTCGCCGGGTGCCAGCGTCGAAACCGCGCCCAAAATTTCTCTGATTTCTTTCATTCGATAGAAAAATCGCGGCTCATTAATTCCGAGCCGCGAGTAATAAAAATTGTATTTACTGCATTATTTTGGGCAATCGCCGCCGTTAGCGACCCATTCCTCGACCTTTGCCGAAAAATCAGCAAAACTCATCGGCGGCAGCGTTCGTCCGTTGCCGGGTTCCCACGCCCACACGACAAGCGGGTCTTTCTTTTGGATATGGTCCATCGCTTCGCGGAGGGTTTTGTGGCCGCCGTTCTTTTTCGGATCTTTAAAATTGCGGCAAAGCTGTCCCGCTGTCAGACCCTGAAAAACCATCGGCTGGTCCGCAGGCGGCATGTGCCAGTCCTTGTCCGTTCCCGGCGGCAGATGAACACCCGGCAGATTCTCGTTTTGATGACAGGTCGTACACGTCATGCCGTAAACGCCCTTGCCGTCCTTGCCGCGAGTCACG